>NZ_JBQLIS010000005.1:0-268756 GCF_052156435.1 Paenarthrobacter sp. NCHU4564 | reverse complement strand
CCCTGCAAACAAACCGCCACAAAAAAAAAAACCCAAAGTGTGTCCATTTTGGGCGGTTTTTGCCGGCAAAAAACGCCAAAAATTGCGACCCAGTTGGGTTCGGGTGGGCTGAATTAAGTTGTGCACAATGTAATTGTGAGCTACCGTTTCTCCCATGAGTGATGCTCCCCGGCTCCGCCACCAGGTCTGCTTTGCGCTGTACGCGGCGTCGAAAGCCGCGACGGCGGTCTACCGCCCGGTGCTCGACGACCTCGGCCTGACCTACCCGCAGTATCTGGTGATGCTGGTGCTTTGGGAGGAGGAGCCGCGGAGCGTCCGCGCGGTTGGTGCCGAACTGGGCCTGGACTCCGGCACGCTGTCGCCGTTGCTGAAGCGTCTTGAGGCCATGGGCCTCGTGGAGCGGCACCGCTCGGCGGAGGACGAGCGGCGTGTGGACGTGGTCCTCACCGACGCCGGAACCCGCCTGAGCGCCAAAGCGCAAGCCGTGCCCCTGCGCCTGGCCGAAGCAGCGGGCCTGTCGGCTGACGAAATGGCCCAGCTGCATGCCACCCTCGGGAAGCTCACCGCCGCCCTCCATGCGGCACCCTGACTTTTCCGCTGCACCACAATCCACCACAGAGAAGGGGAACAGACCCATGAAGACCCTGTACACCGCAGAGGCCTTGGCTTCCGGCGAAGGCCGTGACGGCAATGCCCGCACCAACGACGGCAAACTGGATGTCGCCCTCGCCAGCCCTGTAGAACTGGGCGGCAACGGCCAAGGCACCAACCCTGAACAACTGTTCGCGGCAGGATATGCAGCCTGCTTCCACTCGGCCCTGCGCCTGGTGGGCCGCAAGGAACGTGTGGACCTGACCGACTCCGCCGTCGCAGCCAAGGTCCACATCGGCGCCCTTCCGGACGGAGTGGGATTCGGGCTGGCGGCCGAACTCGAGATTGCCCTGCCGGCACTGGAGCGCGGCAAGGCCGAGGAGCTGATGGCCAAAGCGCACAGGATCTGCCCCTACTCGAACGCAACACGCGGCAACATGGCCGTCGACCTGAAACTGGTGGAGTTCGCCGCATGAGCATTCCAGAGACGCCAATGCCCGCCACTACCCGCGAAATCCACCTGGCCTCGCGCCCGTCGGGCCGGCCGGTCCCGGACAACTTCCGGCTCGTCGCCGCTCCCGTGCAGGAACTGAAGAGCGGCCAGATCCTGGTGCGGAACCAGTACATGTCCGTCGATCCTTACATGCGTGGCCGCATGAATGACACGAAGTCCTATTCGGCTCCCTTCCGCCTTGATGCAGCGCTCGACGGCGGTGCGGCAGGTGAGGTGATCGCGTCCCGTTCGGACGCGCACAAGGTGGGTGACGTCGTCGTGCATCAACTGGGGTGGCGGGACCACGCGGTGGTGGACGCCACCGCGGCAACCGTGGTGCCTAAGGGGCTGGCTCCGACGCCGGCCTTCCTTGGGGCGCTGGGCATGACCGGGCTGACCGCCTACGCCGGATTGCTCAAGGTGGCCGGATTCAAGGAAGGGGACGTCGTCTTTGTGTCCGGTGCAGCCGGGGCCGTGGGGTCAATGGTGGGCCAGATTGCCAAGGCAATAGGCGCCGGGAAAGTAATCGGCAGTGCGGGCTCGGCGGACAAGGTTGCCAGGTTGCTGGACCTGGGCTTTGACGCCGCCTTCAACTACAACGACGCTCCGGTGCTGGAGCAGTTGCGTCAGGCAGCGGGGGACAGCGGTATCGACGTGTACTTCGACAACGTCGGGGGCGACCACCTGGAAGCTGCTTTGGACACACTGACCGTGGGCGGGCGCGTGGCCATGTGCGGAGCGATAGCACAATACAACTCCACCGAGCCGCCGGCTGCGCCCAGGAACCTCGCTGTGGCCATCGGCAAGCAGTTGACGCTGCGTGGCTTCCTGGTGGGTGGCCAACGCGCCCATGCCGCCGAATTCAGGGAAAGGATGGCTGCGTGGCTGGCTGATGGGACGGTCCGCTACGACGAGACAATCGTGGACGGTCTGGAGAACGCCCCGCAGGCGTTTATCGATCTGCTGGACGGGGCCAATACGGGAAAGATGCTCGTCCGCTTGTGACGCAACAGCCCGGCTACTGCTTGGTAACAAAAGGTCAACAATCTGCCGCGGTGCCCGGGATTGTGCTATTCGGGTGTGGTCCAGCCCACTAGTGTTGGTGTCACCAAGTGCGCCTCGGCGCAGTGCTGCGAAGCATCAGTGAAAACAGAATTTCTGCCTCAGGTATAGGAAACGGACACTCATTGACCATCCGTCGTAGCCCACACCACTTTCTTCCTGGAGGAAAATTGAAGAAACCACTGCGCGCCGCCCTGAAGCGCGGTTCAATGGCTGGTGTCGCAACTGTTGGCGCAGCAGCGCTCCTGCTGACCGGTTGCGGCCAGGCTCCCGACGCCGGCTCCGGTGCGGCCACCAAGAGTGACTACACCGGCTGCATCGTGTCCGACTCCGGCGGATTCGACGACCAATCCTTCAACCAGTCCTCGTTCGAAGGCCTCAAGAAGGCTGAGACGGATCTTGGCATAACCGTCAAGTCCGCAGAGTCCAAGGCCAACAGCGACTTCGAGACCAACCTCAACGGCATGATCTCCGCCGGGTGCAACCTGACCGTCACCGTCGGCTTCCTCCTGGGCGATGCCACCAAGGCCGCTGCGGAAAAGAACACGGACAAGCACTTCGCGATCGTTGACTACTCGTACGAGACGCCGATCGCCAACGTCAAGCCGATCGTCTACGACACCGCCCAGGCCGCATACCTGGCCGGTTACGCAGCGGCCGCCACGTCCAAGACCGGCAAGGTGGGTACCTTCGGCGGTATCAAGATCCCCACGGTCACCATCTTCATGGACGGTTTCTACGACGGCGTCCAGGCCTACAACAAGGCCAAGGGCAAGTCTGTCCAGGTTGTCGGCTGGGACAAGGCCACGCAGGACGGTTCCTTCACGGGTGACTTTGAGAAGCAGGATACCGGCAAGCAGGTCACGCTCAACCTCCTGGACCAGGGCGCGGACATCGTGATGCCCGTCGCCGGTCCTGTGGGCAAGGGTGCAGGTGCTGCCCTGAAGGAAGCCAAGGCCGCCGGCAAGGACGTCAAGCTCATCTGGGTCGACTCGGACGGCTACCTCACCGCTCCCGAGTACAAGGACCTCATGCTGACCTCCGTGGTCAAGCAGATGGGCGAGGCCGTGGAGTCCGTGGTGAAGGACGACAAGGACGGCAAGTTCAGCAACGAAGCCTACGTTGGCACCTTGGCCAACGATGGCGTTGCGATCGCACCGTTCCACGACCTCGATTCCGCCGTCTCCTCCGAGACCAAATCTGAACTGGATGCCCTGAAGGCTGACATCGCCTCCGGCAAGCTGGTCGTTGAGTCGGCTGCGAGCCCCAAGAAGTAAACAATTCCACGACGCGCCGCCAGTACCGGGCCCCGGTACTGGCGGCGCGTTTTTGCCCTGACTACGCTGCTACCAAAAGGTAGTGGGCAGTACAGCCGTCCCTCGGACTCACAGAACGGTGGGAGTTGTGAAACTCGAACTGAAGGGGATCTCGAAAGCCTTCGGGACCTTCTACGCCAATCAAGACATTGACCTCGTGGTTGAATCCGGCCAGATCCATTGCCTCCTGGGCGAGAATGGCGCCGGAAAATCGACCCTCATGAATGTGCTGTATGGACTTTATGAGCCAACAGCCGGACAAATCCTCGTGGATGACCAGCCCGTCACCTTTCGCGGCCCCGGAGATGCCATGGCAGCGGGGATCGGCATGGTGCACCAGCACTTCATGCTCGTCCCGGTTTTCACGGTGGCCGAAAACGTGGCCCTGGGTGCCGAACCTACGTCCTTCGGCGGAGTCCTCAGCATTGAGGAAACCCGCCGGAAGGTCCGTGAAATTTCCGCCAAGTATGGCTTTGATGTGGACCCTGACGCCCTGGTGGAGGACCTGCCGGTTGGCGTGCAGCAGCGCGTGGAGATCATCAAGGCATTGGTACGCGACGCCAAAGTGCTCATCCTGGACGAACCCACGGCCGTCCTCACGCCGCAGGAAACGGACGAACTCCTTGACATCATGCGCCAGCTCAAGGCTTCGGGCACATCGATCGTTTTCATCTCCCACAAGTTGCGGGAGGTAAAGGCTGTCTCGGACGTCATCACGGTCATCAGGCGCGGACAAGTGGTGGGTGACGCTCCTCCCTCGGCCTCTGCCACAGAGCTGGCTTCCATGATGGTGGGCCGCCCCGTGAGCCTGAGCCTGGACAAGGCACAGGCACAGCCCAAGGAGACCACCTTCGTGGTGGAGAACCTGACAGTCCGTGCGTCCAACGGAACCAACGTAGTGGATGGCATCAGCTTCGATATCGCACAGGGCGAGATCCTGGCGATCGCCGGTGTGCAGGGTAACGGGCAGACTGAACTGACCGAAGCGATCCTTGGCGTGCAGGAGCACGTCAGCGGCTCCGTGACCCTGGACGGAAAACAACTGCTGGGACTGCCGGTCAAGGACGTGCTGCGTTCCGGCGTCGGCTTTGTCCCGGAGGACCGCACCGTGGACGGTTTGGTGGGGCCGTTCTCGGTTGCCGAGAACCTTGTCCTGGACCTCTACGACCAAGCGCCCTTTGCCAGCGGCGTCAGCATGAAGCCCGCCAAGGTGGCCGAAAACGCCAAGGCCAAGATTGAGGAATTCGACATCCGCACCCCCTCGGCGGGTGCAGCGGCCGGCACACTCTCCGGCGGCAACCAGCAGAAGGTGGTCATGGCGCGGGAACTGTCCCGCCCCCTGCGGCTGTTCATTGCCAGCCAGCCAACGCGCGGCGTGGACGTCGGTTCCATCGAATTCCTGCATAAACGCATCGTGGCCGAACGGGACGTTGGCACACCGGTCATGATCGTGTCCACGGAGCTGGATGAAGTGATCGAGCTCGCGGACCGGATCGCCGTGCTCTACAAAGGCAAGCTCGTAGGAATCGTGCCGGCGGGGACACCGCGGGACACCCTCGGCTTGATGATGGCCGGCGTCGGCCCGGAAGGAGGCTCCCATGACGGATAGGGACCCAGCAAACGCACCCGGACCCGATCACGTGGATCCGAAGGAAACCCGTCCGGAAGACACCTCCGAAGTCCGTGCCGCCGACGTCGCCCTGGATACTGCCGGCGGCATGATGGAACCCTCCATCGTGCCGGTTTCCTCCCAAAGCGGGGACCCCGGGCACCGCCAGGGCAGCACGATGCGCCGGATCGTCATGGGCAACGGGTTCGTCTCCGTCCTGGCCGTGATCGTGGCATTGATTCTCGGCGGCCTGCTGATCGCCAGCACGGACAGCCAGGTAGCCCGGACCGCTGGGTACTTCTTCGCCCGGCCCACCGATTTCCTCAGCGCCCTGTGGAACGCCATGACGGAGAGCTACGTGGCCCTGTTCCAAGGATCTGTCTTCAACCCGCGGCAAGGTTTCCTGCCGTTGCTGGAAACCATGACCGTAGCCACGCCGCTGATTTGTGCGGGCCTCGGCGTTGCCTTGGCCTTCCGCGCGGGTCTGTTCAACATCGGTGCCCAAGGCCAGATCATCATCAGTGCCACGCTGGCCGCGTATGTGGGCTTCGCCTGGCACCTGCCGTTTGGGCTGCACCTGCTGGTGGTCATCATCATGGGTGTCCTGGGCGGTGCGGTGTGGGGCGCGATCGTTGGCATCCTCAAAGCCCGCACCGGTGCCCACGAAGTCATCGTGACCATCATGCTGAATTACGTGGCGCTGTTCCTGCTGGACTTCCTCCTGAACACCGCGGCTTTCCGGCGGCCGGGCGACAACAGTCCCATCTCGCCGCGCCTGGACGAAACGGCAACGTACCCTGTCCTGATTCCCGGGTCCCGCCTGCACCTGGGCTTCCTGGTGGCAGTCCTGCTGACCTACGGCGTCTGGTGGCTGCTGAACCGTTCCACGATCGGCTTCGAGTTCCGGGCCGTGGGTGCCAACCCTGTGGCCGCCCGCACCGCCGGCGTGAAGGTTCCGCGGGCCACCATCCTGGTCATGGCGTTCGCCGGTGCCCTCGCGGCGTTCGGAGGCGTTGCCCAAGTGGCCGGTACGGAGAAGGTCCTCACAGGCGGCGTGGCAGCCCAGATCGGCTTCGACTCCATCACCGTGGCCCTGCTGGGCCGGAGCACGCCGTGGGGGACGTTCTTCGCCGGGCTCCTGTTCGGCGCTTTCCGTGCCGGTGCCGTCCAGATGCAGATCCAAACGGGAACCCCCATCGACATCGTGCTGGTGGTGCAGTCCCTGATCGTGCTGTTCATCGCGGCGCCCCCGCTGATCCGGTCGCTGTTCCGGCTGGAACCGAAGAAGAAGACCAAGAAGCCCAAGGCCACCGGCAAAGCTGAGCTGGCCAACGCCACCGGAGGTGCCAAGTGAGCGCAACATCCACCGCTCCGCGTTCCGGAGCAACCGCCCTGCCCGGCTTCAGGCCTTCCCTGAAGGTTCCGCTCTCCCTGGGTGTCCTGGCCCTGATTGCGTTGGTCTTTTTCGGCCTGATGGGTCCGGACCAGACCGCGGAGATGAAGATCAGCGATCCCGGTGACGCCGTCGCCGTCCCCGCCCTCCTCATTCCGGGCCAAGCAGGCGGGGTGGTGCTCGGCATCCTCCTGCTGGCCATTGCCGCGTACTCGATCTTCCTGTGGACCCGGGGCGAACGGTCTCCCAAATGGTTGCCCATAGCTTTCGCCGTGCTGTTCGTGTTTGCCCTGCTGGTGTGGATTGTTGCGGGCGCACGCCAGCCATCCATTTCCCTGGCCGGCCTCGTGGCGGGCTCCGTGACCCTGGCCGTGCCGTTGGTGTTCGGCTCCCTCTCCGGTGTCCTGTGTGAACGCGTGGGCGTGGTGAACATCGCGATCGAGGGCCAGCTGCTCGGTGGTGCCTTCACGGCGGCATTGGTGGCTACCGTGACGGGCAGCCCGTACGTGGGGTTGATCGCGGCAGCGGCTGCAGGTGCTGCCGTCTCCATGGTCCTGGCGGTCTTCAGCATCAAGTACCTCGTCAACCAGATCATTGTGGGCGTGGTGCTGAACGTGCTGGTATCGGGCCTCACCGGCTTCCTGTTCGGCACCGTAATGGTGCCCAACAAGGAACAGTTCAACACCCCTGGCCGCCTGGACATCCTGCCCATCCCGCTGTTGTCCGACATTCCGATCATCGGCCCCATCCTGTTCGAACAGTCGATCGCCGGTTACCTGATGTACATCGCGGTCGCCGTGGTGTGGTTCGGGCTGTTCAAGACCCGCTGGGGCCTTCGGGTACGTGCCGTGGGCGAGCACCCGCAGGCCGCTGACACCCTGGGTATCAACGTCAATGCCACGCGGTTCTGGAACGTCACGCTGGGCGGTGCGATCGCCGGTATCGGTGGAGCGGTGTTCACGCTGGTGACCATCGACTCCTTCACCAAGGACATCTCGGGCGGACGCGGCTTTATCGCGTTGGCGGCGCTGATCTTCGGGCGCTGGAACCCGATCGGGGCGTTCCTGGCTTCTCTGCTGTTCGGCTTCGCCTACAACCTGCAGTCGATCCTGGGGATCATCGGTACTCCCGTTCCGAGCCAGTTCATGGCCATGCTGCCGTACTTGGTGACCATCTTCGCCGTCGCCGGTTTGGTGGGTAAGTCGCGGCCACCGGCCGCCAGCGGCATACCGTACGTGAAAGGTTGACGATGCCCAAGGCCGACATCGACTGGCAAGCGCTGGAAGCTGCTGCGAAGCAGGCCATGGAGAAGGCTTACGCGCCGTACTCCAGGTTCCCGGTGGGGGCTGCGGCCCTCACCGAGGACGGGCGCATCATCAGCGGCTGCAACGTGGAGAACGCCAGCTACGGCCTGACGCTGTGCGCGGAATGTGCCTTGGTGGGCCAGTTGCACCTGGGCGGGGGAGGCAGGCTGGCTGCGTTCTACTGCGTTGACGGCCAGGGCAACGTCCTCATGCCGTGCGGCCGGTGCCGCCAGCTGCTCTACGAATTCCGGGCACCCGGAATGCAGCTCATGACCACGCAGGGAATCAAAACCATGGACCAGGTGCTGCCTGACGCCTTTGGTCCCGAGCACCTGGAGGAAAGCACGTGACAAGCACCGAAGCGTTCGACGCCGTCCAGATCATCACCATCAAACGGGACAAGGGCACGCTCACCCCGGAACAGATCGACTGGACGATCGATGCCTACACCCGTGGCGTCATCGCCGACGAACAGATGGCTGCGCTGAACATGGCCATCCTGCTCAACGGCATGGACCGAGACGAGATCTCGCGCTGGACGTCGGCGATGATCGCCTCGGGGGAGCGGATGGACTTTTCGTCGCTGACAAAGCCCGACGGCGGCAGGAAACCTACCAGCGACAAGCACTCCACCGGTGGGGTCGGTGACAAGATCACCCTGCCGCTGGCGCCGCTGGTGGCGGTGTTCGGCGTGGCGGTGCCGCAGTTGTCCGGAAGGGGACTAGGCCACACCGGGGGGACGCTGGACAAGCTCGAAGCCATCCCCGGATGGCGGGCCAACCTCAGCAACGCCGAAATCATGGCCCAGCTTCAGGACGTAGGGGCTGTGATCTGTGCTGCCGGATCGGGGCTGGCTCCTGCGGACAAGAAGCTGTACGCCCTGCGGGACGTGACCGGCACTGTTGAAGCCATTCCGCTGATCGCGTCCTCGATCATGAGCAAGAAGATTGCCGAGGGCACCGGCTCGCTGGTGCTGGACGTCAAGGTTGGCTCCGGGGCATTCATGAAGGACGAAGCCCGCGCCCGGGAACTCGCGGAAACCATGGTGGCGTTGGGCAAGGATGCCGGGGTGCACACGGTTGCTCTGATGACCGACATGTCCACCCCGTTGGGACTCACTGCCGGCAACGCCATCGAGGTGGAGGAATCGGTAGAGGTGCTGGCGGGCGGAGGCCCGGAAGACGTCGTCGAACTGACCGTCCGCCTGGCCGAAGAGATGCTGGCCGGTGCCGGCGTCCATGACGCCGATCCTGCCGCGGCCTTGAAGGACGGGCGCGCCATGGATGTCTGGAACCGCATGATCGAGGCACAGGGCGGCGATCTGCGGGCTGCGCTGCCGGTGGCCAGGGAGTCAGAGGTTGTCTATGCTCCGGCGGACGGCGTGCTGGTGGAACTGGACGCGCTCTCCGTGGGCGTCGCCGCCTGGCGCCTGGGTGCGGGCCGGGCCCGGAAGGAGGACCAGGTGCAGGCAGCTGCCGGGGTACGGTTGCACGCCAAGCCCGGTGCGTTGGTGCGGGCGGGGGAGCCGCTCATGACGCTCCTCACCGACACCCCGGAAAAGTTCGACCGTGCCAAGGAAGCGCTGCGGGACGCCGTGGTGATTGCTCCAGAAGGATCCCGTCCTGCCCGGCAGCTGATCATCGACCGCATCGCCTAGGCTTAATGTTCCGGGTTGTCCTCCCGTGGGCACCCGGAACACCAGCCTTCCGGCGCCCATGGCGCCGGCTACCCGAAGGAAACCGTGCAGGGCATCAACGATTTCATTCTCGCCGCGGCAGAGCAGCCCTGGGTGCTGGCCCTGGTGCTGGCGTGTTGTCTGATTGACGGTTTCTTTCCCCCGATTCCGAGCGAGTCCGTGGTGGTCGGTTTGAGCGCCGTGTCGGGCAGCGGGGGGTCTCCCAACGTCTGGTTGCTGGCAGTGGTGGCAGCCGTGGGGGCTTTCTCCGGCGACAACATCGCCTATCTCATCGGCCGCCGGATCGGCATCCAACGGTGGCGGTGGATGCGGACCCAGCGCATGCAGGGAGCCTTCCGCTGGGCGGGCAAGGAATTACGACGGCGGGCGGCCTCGCTGATCATGGTGGCGCGGTTCATCCCGATCGGACGGGTGGCGGTGAACCTGACCGCTGGGGCCACACATTTCAACCATCGCCGTTTCGTGGCGCTGACCTCCCTTTCAGCCATCCTATGGGCGGCGTACTCGGTGGTCCTCGGATACTTTTTCGGGGTCTGGTTCGAGCACAACCATCTGCTGGGCGCAGTGATCGCGATCGTGGTGGCCGTGATCCTGGGGATCATCATCGACCGCATCATCAGCAAGGTCCGCGGATCGACTCCCCTGGAGAACGGCAAGGTGGAGGCCGACGACCTGAAGGGAACCGGTCCGGCCAGGAACGTCCCGGAGGGCGAGGCGCCTTCTCCACCCACGGTATGACGCCACGGGGTGCCCAAGATCAGTCCGGCGGCTGACGGCGGAACCAGGCCGTCGCGGATAGCGTTAAGTTTGTGATCCCGCAGGCTGGGGCGTAGCGAACGACGTCCCGGCCATGGGACACTTAGAGCGACTTCCGTCACAGTGTCAAGTCATATTCGCCGAGGAGCTACCGCCGCGTGGAGTTTTTGAACCAAATGCTCGAGCATGCAGCCGGGCAGCCGTGGATTTATCCGGTACTCCTTCTGTTCTTCTTCATCGACGGTTTTGCCACTATCCTCCCCAGTGAAACAGCCATTGTGGGGCTCTCGGCGCTGTCCCTTCACAGCGGGGAACCCAATCTTTGGATCCTAGGTACCACGGCCCTGATCGGGGCCATGGCCGGGGACAACATGGCGTACCTGCTGGGCCGCAAGATCGGCCTGACCCGGTGGAAGTGGATGCGCCGGCCCAAGGTGCAGAAAATGTTCGCCTGGGCCCAATACGAGCTGGACAAGCGGGGCGCGGTGCTGATCTTCACGGCCCGTTACATTCCGTGGGGACGCGTGGCCGTGAACTACGTGGCAGGCCAGACCGGGTTCCGGCACCGGACGTTTTTCTGGCTGGACGCCTTCGCCTGCATCACCTGGGTCGGCTACTCGATCGGTATTGGATTGCTCGCCGGCCAATGGGTGCACAACAACCCGTTGCTTGGCGTGGGAATCGCCGTGGCGTTCGCCGTGCTCCTGGGGATCGTGGTGGACCACGCCCTGCGCTGGTGGCACAAGTACCTGGAGAAGCGGGACATTGCCCGTGACGAGGCTGCCCGCGCGGAGGTGCCCCTGGTTGCAGCTGCCGAGATGACGCATCAACCGGCAGCTGCAGGCGACGTTTCCAATCCTGCTGGCTAAGCTCCCTGCCGTCCCCCTACAGTGGGGTACGTGACTGAGCCCATTGTTGACGCTGCCCCTGCCCTCGACTTCGACCTGAAGAGCCTGCCCAAGGTTTCCCTGCACGACCACCTGGACGGCGGGCTCCGCCCGGCCACCATCATCGAGCTGGCCGAGGCTGTAGGCCACACACTGCCCTCCACGGATCCCGTGGCACTGGGCGAATGGTTCCGGGAGTCCGCCGACTCCGGTTCCCTGGTGCGCTACCTCGAGACGTTCGACCACACCATTGCCGTGATGCAGACCAAGGAAGGTCTGTTCCGGGTTGCCAAGGAGTTCGTTGAGGACCTCGCCGAGGACGGTGTGGTGTACGGCGAAGTCCGGTGGGCCCCTGAACAGCACCTGCAGAAGGGCCTGACCCTGGACGAGGTCGTGGAGGCGGTGCAGGACGGCCTGGAAGCCGGCGTCGATGCTGCCGAAGCCCGCGGCCAGCAGATCCAGGTGGGTCAGTTGATCACCGCCATGCGCCATGCCGATCGCGGCCAGGAAATTGCCGAACTCGCGGTCCGCCACCGGGCCAAGGGCGCTGTGGGCTTCGACATCGCCGGTGCCGAAGACGGCTTCCTGCCCTCGCGCTTCAAGGATGCGTTCACGTACCTGGCGGAGAACAACTTCCCTGCCACGGTCCATGCCGGTGAGGCCGCCGGGCTGGACAGCATCCAGTCGGCGCTGGTGGACGGCCGTGCCCTGCGCCTGGGCCACGGGGTTCGGATCGCCGAGGACATCTCGGTGGAGTTTGAGGACAACGCGCCCGACGACGGCGAAGGCACGGTCGGCATGGTAACGCTCGGCGGCGTGGCCGCCTGGGTGCGCGACCGCGGCATCGCCCTGGAGATCTGCCCGTCCTCCAACCTTCAGACCGGTGCAATCTCCACTTTCGGCGAGGGCATCGAAAGCCACCCCCTGGACATGCTCTTCCAGCTGGGTTTCAAGGTCACCATCAACACGGACAACCGCCTGATGAGCGGCGTCAGCCTTACGGATGAGTTCGAACTCCTGGTGGAGACCTTCGACTACGATCTTGACGACCTGCTGGAACTGACGCTGAACGCGGCCGAAGCAGCGTTCCTGCCGCTGGATGAGCGCGAGGCCCTGGTCGAGTACATCAACGATGCCTACGCCAACCTCGGCTGAGGGCATCGATCAGCTCATCACAACAATCAGTGCCTTGCGGGAGCACTGCCCGTGGATGGGCGCGCTCACCCACGAGTCCCTGGTGGAGTACCTGATCGAGGAAGCCTACGAGGTGGTGGACTCGATCGAGGCTGGTGCTGTTGATGATGAGCTTCGCGGTGAGCTGGGCGATGTGCTGCTTCAAGTAGTGCTTCACGCCCGGCTCGCCGAGGAGCGGGGCAGCTTTGACTTCGAGGACGTAGCACGGGACATCAACGCCAAGATGGTCCGGCGGAACCGGCACGTCTTCAAAGCGGACGGTTCCCTGCAGGAGAGTTTCCCGGCGAGTGTAGAGGAAATCATCCTCAAGTGGGACGCCGCCAAACGCGCGGAGAAACCGGAACGTGCCGATCCGTTCGAGGGCATTCCGCCGCACCTTCCGGCGTTGGCGGCAGCGCAGAAGTCACTGGACCGGGCTGCCCGCGCGGGCCTGTCCGTCGCCGCCCAAAGCCGCCCGGCCGACGTCGTGGTTCCTCTCATCCCGGCCTCGGAAGAGGCGCTGGGGGAGCTGCTGCTGGCCGTCGTGGCGGGCGCGCGGGAACGGGGGCTCGATGCCGAACGGGCCCTCCGCAAGGCCGTACGCGCTTTCCAGGACCACCCCGGCCCGGCTTCGTGACGTTAGTCTTGTGAATCCGTGCCGTAACCTGGCCCCCTCTCGACTACGCTAGTAGCGACGAGGACGTTGAGAATTTCCCTCCACATTCCTGTAATTCGCCCATAAGGAGCACATCCATGGCGCTTATCGATGCCATCCACGCCCGCGAGATCCTTGATTCCCGCGGAAACCCGACCGTAGAAGTTGAGGTTCTGCTCTCCGACGGCCAGATCGGCCGCGCAGCAGTTCCCTCCGGTGCCTCCACCGGTGAGCACGAGGCTGTTGAGCTTCGCGACGGTGACAAGGGCCGCTACCTCGGCAAGGGTGTCCAGAAGGCTGTTGACGCCGTCATCGACGAAATCTCGCCGGCCCTCATCGGCTTCGACGCCACGGACCAGCGCAGCATCGACCAGGCCATGATCGACCTCGACGGCACCCCGAACAAGGGCAAGCTGGGCGCGAACGCCATCCTGGGTGTCTCCCTGGCCGTTGCCAACGCTGCTGCAGCATCCTCGGACCTGCCGCTCTACAAGTACCTGGGCGGTCCGAACGCCCACGTCCTGCCGGTCCCGCTGATGAACATCCTCAACGGTGGTTCCCACGCCGACTCCGACGTGGACATCCAGGAATTCATGATCGCCCCCATCGGCGCCGAAACCTTCTCCGAAGGCCTGCGCTGGGGTGTTGAGGTCTACCACAACCTCAAGTCCGTCCTGAAGGAAAAGGGCCTCTCCACCGGCCTGGGCGACGAAGGCGGCTTCGCGCCGAACCTGCCCTCCAACCGCGCTGCCCTGGACCTGATCCAGGAAGCCATCAAGAACGCCGGCTACACCCCGGGCACTGACATTGCCCTGGCCCTGGATGTCGCTTCCTCCGAGTTCTACAAGGACGGCACCTACCAGTTCGAAGGCAAGTCCTTGAACTCGGCCGAAATGAGCGCCTACTACGCCGGACTCGTTGAGGACTACCCGCTGGTTTCCATCGAGGACCCGCTGGACGAGAACGACTGGGAAGGTTGGAAGACCCTCACCGACACGATCGGCGACAAGGTCCAGCTGGTGGGTGACGACCTCTTCGTCACCAACCCGGTCCGCCTGCAGCAGGGCATCGACGCCGCGACGGCCAACTCCCTGCTGGTCAAGGTCAACCAGATCGGTTCCCTGACCGAGACGCTCGACGCCGTTTCCCTGGCCCAGCGTTCCGGCTACACCACCATCACCTCGCACCGCTCCGGCGAAACCGAGGACACCACGATCGCCGACATCGCCGTTGCCACCAACGCCGGCCAGATCAAGACCGGTGCCCCGGCCCGCTCCGAGCGCGTTGCCAAGTACAACCAGCTGCTGCGCATCGAAGAAGAACTCGACGACGCCGCACGCTACGCCGGCCGCAGCGCGTTCCCGCGTTTCAAGGGCTAGCCTTCCGCGAAAACAGCTGACCGGTGGCTATGGTGGAAATGACCATAGCCACCGGTTCCGTTTAACGCTTGCCTGCAGAACCGCGGGCTGAGCCGGACCAAAAGTCCACGCAAGGCGCAGGGCAAGCGCACAACCGCCAGGCAAGCACCGGGCATTACAGGAGTGTCATGGCTACCCGTCGTCCAAAGGTCCCCAGGGCCGACGCCCTTGGAGGGTCCTCCCGAAAGGACCGGCCGTCCGGCACGGCGGCCACCCCTGCCAAGAGTGATGCCGGCGGTGGAGACGTCATCAAGGCCGAGTTCGGCGGCGCCCGTACCGGGACAGGAAGTCCCACGGCACCCCCGGCCGCAGCTGCGTCCGGTAAACCGGCAAAGCCTGCCGCCAAATCCTCCGCACAGCCCGGGAAACCCGAACCGTCAGAGATCAAGGACAACGATCCCGTACCCGCCAAGGCCTTCTCCGGCAGGATGCTCGCGCTGGCAGTGGTGATGATTGCGATCACCATCATGCTGGCGCCAACGGTGCGTATCTTCTTGGAAAAACGGGCAGAAATTTCGGCCCTGGAAGCCGAGATTGCGGGCCGCAAAGCCGAGCAGGCCGAGCTCAACAAGCAGCTGTCGCGGTGGCAGGACCCCAACTACGTGAAACAACAGGCCCGCGACCGCATTAACATGGTTATGCCGGGTGAAACGGGCTACTGGGTATTTGGCGGGGAAGAAGCCGCCGGTACCCCGGGTGGCCGCACCGGCTCCGGATCATCTGCCAACCCGGCGAACCTGCCATGGGTTGATGCGTTGTGGGAGTCCATCAGACGATCGGCGACAGACTAGACGCGGTGCCCGCCGCCATCGTGTCCGCATGGGACACGGCAACAAGGGCAGGAAGGTTGGCAGCGCTCGTGGAAGAGAACACGGCAGCAGTGCCGCAGGAATCCCGGCAGCCGTCAGCACATGACCTCGACGTTCTCAGCCGCCAGTTGGGCAGGCCGGTGCGTGACGTCGTCGAAATTCCGGCCCGCTGCGTTTGCGGCAACCCGTTGGTGGCCGCCACGGCACCGAGGCTCAGCAACGGCACGCCGTTCCCCACCACGTTCTACCTGACCCACCCCGTCATCACCTCCGCGGTGTCCCGGCTGGAGGCCGGCGGGCTGATGAACGAGATGAACCAACGGCTCATGGAGGATACGGAACTGGCCGGGGCCTACCGTGCGGCTCATGAGGCCTACCTCCAGGCCCGCAACGACATTGCCGGGCGCTCGGGAACCGGTTCCGTCCCGGAGATCGACGGTATTTCCGCAGGTGGGATGCCCACGCGCGTGAAGTGCCTCCACGTCTTGGTGGGGCATTCCCTGGCTGCGGGGCCGGGGGTCAACCCGCTCGGCGATGAAGCATTGGAAGCCATCGCGGAGTGGTGGACCAAGGACCGCTGCTACTGCGATGGTGCCTGGGAAACGGCCGGCGAAGCTCCGTCCAGGGACCTGAGCCGCCACGGTCCGCAGGGCCTGCCGGACATCGTGGGCCGCCCTGCGCCGGTCCGGAAAACCAAGCTTCAGGACATTGAACCGGGGGATGATGCATGAGCAGGGTTGCAGCGATTGACTGCGGAACCAACTCCATCCGATTGCTGATCGCCGACGTCGCCGGGGACGCCGGCGCACCGCCGCTCACGGACGTGGTCCGGGAAATGCGCGTGGTCCGGCTTGGCCAAGGTGTGGACGCCACCGGCGAGCTTGCTCCCGATGCCTTGGACCGTACTTTTGCCGCTGCCAAGGACTACGCTGCGCTGATCAACCACCACGGTGCCGGCAAGGTCCGGTTCGTGGCGACCTCGGCAACCCGGGACGCCCGAAACCGCCAGGTATTTGTCGACGGTATCGGCGACCTCCTGGGCGTGGAGCCGGAAGTCATTTCCGGTGACGAGGAAGCCGCCTTGTCCTTCGCAGGCGCCAGCAGCGTGCTGCCGGTCCAGGGTGAGGACGCCGTGCTGGTGGTTGACCTTGGCGGTGGCAGCACCGAGTTCGTCCTGGGTGATGCCAACGGGGTGATCGCTGCCCGGTCCGTGGACATCGGCTGCGTCCGGCTCACCGAACGCCACTTGCGCAACGATCCCCCCTCTGCTGCGCAGATCGCCGCAGCAGAGGCCGACGTCGATGCCGCCCTTGACGAGGCGGCCCTTGCCGTTCCGCTGGACCGCGCCTCTGTTGTGGTGGGTGTGGCGGGTTCGGTCACCACCATTACGGCCCATGCACTGGGCCTGACGGAATACCAGCCCCACCGCATCCACGGTGCCCGCCTGGACCTGGAATCCATCAGCGATGCCGCCACCAGCCTCCTGGAGATGACGCGGGCCGAGCGCGCCGTTTTGCCCTACATGCACCCCGGACGCGTGGACGTCATTGGAGCCGGAGCCCTGGTGTGGCGCCGTATCCTGCAGCGCCTGTCGGATGTCAGCAAAGGCTCCGTCAACGGAGCCGTCTCCAGTGAGCATGACATCCTTGACGGCATAGCCTTGAGCATCCGGGATTCTGCATGACGTTGACGCGTCGACGCTCCTTTTCCGCTGCCATGTCGGTCCTGCTGGCCGGTGGCGCACTGGCAGGGTCCCTCTATGCGGCGCCACCTGCCGCCGCGGATGCCTGGCGGGACAAAGAGTACTGGCTGAAGGAGTCCGGTATCACCGCAGCCTGGGAAGTCTCCAAGGGAGCGGGCGTGAAAGTGGCTGTCATCGACAGCGGCGTGGACGGCAACCACCCTGACCTGCGCGGAGTTGTCACCGGGGGAGCGGATGCCTCCGGCGCGGGAGCTTCCAACGGCCAGAAGAGCATCGGCGCCAAACCGGAGCACGGCACCCTGGTGGCCACCATGCTGGCGGGCAGGGGTCATGCCACGCCCACCGCCTCACCGTCAGCCTCGCCCTCTGCTGTTCCTCCTGCCCCGGCACCTGCCGGCGGGCCGGACGGCATGGTGGGGGTTGCCCCTGAGGCCCAGATCCTCGCGGTCTCCACGTGGCTTGGCTCGCCCAATCCCGGCGGCAAGACGGACCAGGAGCAGATTCCGGACGCTGTCCGCTGGGCCGTGGACAACGGTGCCAAGGTCATCAACATCTCACTGGGCAGCACTTCCCCGGACTGGCCGCAGAGCTGGGACGCCGCGTTCCTCTACGCCGAACAGAAGGACGTGGTCATAGTGGCGGCGGCCGGAAACCGCGTGGGAGGCAACGTCCAGGTGGGTGCTCCTGCCACGATTCCCGGCGTCCTGACGGTGGCAGGGCTGGACGGCGAGGGCAAGGCCAGCATCGATTCCTCGTCCCAGGGCATCAGCATCGGCGTGGCTGCACCTGCTGAGAACCTCGTGGGCGGCATGCCCGGCGGCGGCTACGCCGAATGGGCCGGCACCTCGGGAGCTGCTCCGATCGTTTCCGGCGTAGCTGCCCTGATCCGGTCCAAGTGGCCGGAGATGAGTGCCAGGCAGGTCATCAACAGGATCGTCAGCACGGCCAAGGATGCCGGGGCCCCGGGGAAGGATCCGATTTATGGCTACGGGATCCTCAATGCCGAGGCCGCGCTGAAGGATGATGTGCCGGCTGCTGCCGCCAACCCCTTGGGGTCCATTGCGGACTGGATCCGAGTGCACCGCCGCGGCGACTTCAGCACTCCGTCGCAGGCTCCCGTTGCCAGCCCCACCAGCGCAGCACCCACGTTGGCCGATCCCACGGTGCCCGTCGCCAAGACACCGGCGCAGGTGGATGATGCCCTGCCTGCCGCGGTGGTACTGGGCTTTGGGGCGTTGTTTGTCCTGATCATCGCAGGTGCCGCGATCCAGCTGCGGCGCGTCGCCCGCAGTGCCCCGGCGCAGGCCGAGGAGGCCGACATCGGCGTGATGGAGGCAGTGGATCCGCCCGCCAAACCGTAGTTAGTGAAGATTTTCACAAAGTACTGTACTCTGGTGTCATGGCAACCACCCCAGAGCTCATTGACCGTCCGCGGGTTCTCGTCGTAGGCGGCGGCTACGTCGGCCTGTACGTAGCCCTCAAACTGCAGAAGAAGATCGCGAACGCAGGTGGCATCGTCACCGTCGTCGATCCGCTGCCCTACATGACCTACCAGCCGTTCCTCCCCGAGGTGGCCGGTGGCAACATCGAGGCACGCCACGCCGTCGTGTCCCACCGCAAGCACCTCAAGCAGACTGAGCTCATCCAGGGCCGCGTCACCAGCATCGACCACGCCAACCGCACGGCAGTGGTTGCCCCCTCCGATGGCGGCGCCCCGTTCGAGGTTCCGTACTTCGACGTCGTTATTGCCGCAGGTGCCATCACCCGCACGTTCCCCATCAAGGGCCTGGCGGACAAGGGCATTGGCCTGAAGACCATTGAGGAAGCCGTTGCATTGCGCAACAAGCTCCTGGAGCGCATTGAAGCCGCTTCCACCATGACCGATCCCGCCGAACGCGCCAAGGCCCTCACCTTCGTGGTGGTCGGTGGCGGTTTTGCCGGCATCGAGTGCCTCACCGAAATGGAAGACCTCGCCCGCGCGGCAGTGCGCAACAACCCGCGCATCCGCCAGGAAGAAGTCCGTTTCGTCCTTGTCGAAGCCATGGGCCGCATCATGCCCGAGGTCACGGCACCGCAGGCTGAATGGGTCGTCGAGCACCTCCGCAGCCGCGGTATCGAGGTTCTGCTCAACACTTCGCTGGACAGCGCCGATGGCACCCTCAAGCTCATCAACCTGCCGGACAAGACTTCCGCAGGCGAGGTCGAAGCCGACACCCTCGTGTGGGCTGCAGGCGTTCAGGCCAACCCGATGATCCGTTCCACGGACTTCCCGTTGGAGCCCCGTGGCCGCGTCCGCGTCCTGCCGGACCTCCGCATCGCCGGTGACGAGGGCATCATCGAGAATGCCTGGGCCGCCGGCGACATCGCCGCCGTCCCGGACCTCACGGGCAAGGGCCTGCCCGACGGCACCTGCGTTCCCAACGCACAGCACGCGCTGCGCCAGGCCAAGAAGCTCGCCAAGAACCTTTGGGCTTCCCGCTGGGACAAGCCGCTGCACGACTACAAGCACAAGAACCTTGGCGCTGTGGCCGGCTTCGGCGAGTGGAAGGGCGTTGCCAACATCAACCTCCTGGGCCGCATCGGCCTCAAGGGCGGCCTCGCATGGCTGGCACACCGTGGTTACCACGGCATGGCCATGCCTACGGTTGAGCGCAAGTTCCGCGTGATCTTCGGCTGGATCCTGTCCTTCTTCGCAGGCCGCGACACCACGCAGCTGATGGACCTGGACAACCCGCGCGGTGCATTCGTTGCCGCAGCCACCCCGGCCCCCAAGCCGGCCGCCGCTCCCGCGCCGGCCCCGGCTCCGGAGAAGCCCGCCGAGGAGAAGACCCCGGTGACGGCTGACGCCAAGTAGCAAACGCCCGACGGCGGCCGCCCACTTCAGGTGGGTGGCCGCCGTCGACGTTTAACCGCAGACCAGCCGCGCAGACGGCCCCTAGACTGTTCCCATGCCCGGCGAAACCGACCTCACCACGCTGCTCCAGTCCATGCATCCTTCCCTCCGGGAGGGAGATTATGTGTACGCGTTGTGGCCGCACGGCAAACCCTTGGAGGGGGAGATCGAAGCCGCTGTCCGCGAGGCGGAAGGGCTGACCGTAGTCCTGCATCGCGGGGAGGCGGACCGGCTGGGCCTGGCCTACGACTTTGTTGCTTCCTGGATCACGCTGCAGATCCATTCGGCTTTGGAAGCCGTGGGCCTCACTGCGGCCGTCAGCGCAGCGCTGACGCACGCCGGGATCAGCTGCAACGTCCTGGCCGGCTTCCACCACGACCACTTGCTGGTGCCGTCGGCTGACGCGGACCGGGCCCTTGAAGTGCTGCGGCTGCTCTCGCGTGGCATCGTCCTGCGCAACGAGCGGCCCGAGGACCGGCCGGCGATCCTCGCCTTGACCTCCCGGGCATTCTCGATATCCCCGGTGACCGGCGCCCCGGTGGACGGCACACCCGTCGAAGTGGGGCTGCTGCAGGAACTGTTCGACTGTGCGGAGTACTTGCCCGGGTTCAGCATCGTGGCCGAAATGGGCGGCGACATTGTGGGCCACGTGATCAGCACGCGCGGTTGGGTGGACGGCCTTGAACTCTTGGCCCTGGGCCCTATCGGCGTGGAGCCGACGTTGCAGCGCCGCGGGATCGGCTCGGCGTTGATGCGCGAAACGCACGCGCGGGCCGTCACCGCGGGGGAACCGGGCATAGCCCTCCTCGGCAGTACCGGCTATTACCCGAAATTCGGCTACGTTCCGGCGACCAGTGCGGGGGTAGCGCCTCCCGAGGAAGTGTGGGGCGACCACTTCCAACTGCTAACGCTGCCGGGATGGCCCGACGGCGTCCAGGGCACCTTCCGCTACGCGCCGCCGTTTGAACGCCTCTAGCTGGGATACCATGGTCCGGGCGCCCCAGTAGCCCAATTGGCAGAGGCAGCGGACTTAAAATCCGCGTGTTGTGGGTTCGAGTCCCACCTGGGGCACTGCCGGGGGGGGGAAAGTCCTGAACTTTCCCTCCTTCTGCGTTTTTGCACTGTGGGCAGACTCCCAGCTTTCATGTAGATTCCCCACAGGCAACGAGTGTTATAGGGATGTGACCTGAATCACTTATGTTCGCCAGTCAATTGCATTAGTTTGAGTCTTAATCAGGAACACCTGAGTAAATCGCATCAAAGGCAGTTCGCACCTTTCGATCGAGGAGACAACGAATGTTTGATCTTTCCCCAGCGGCGCCCCGAGCCGCCAAGCTAACCGCGCTTGGCATTGGGGTCGCTCTTCTGGCCACAGCTTGTGGTGGGTCTTCGACGCCGACCACGACTGGGTCTTCATCCGCCGCGGCGGCAGGGATCTCCTGCCCGGCACCGAGCGGCGGGGCGGGAGCCGGCAACAGCCAGGCTGCCTCCAACACGGGACCTGTGCCTCCCTCGACTACCACCACTGACACGCCGCTCAAGATTGGTTCGCTCCTGCCGACAACGGGGTCGCTGGCGTTCCTCGGGCCACCTGAAATTGCCGGTGTGAACCTGGGCATCAAGGAAGTCAACGACGCCGGTGGTGTCCTGGGCGCTCCGGTCTCGGTAGTCCACCGCGACTCCGGTGACACCAAGACGGACATCGCCACACAGTCCACCACGGCCCTCCTTGGCCAGGGCGTGAGCGCTGTGATCGGCGCAGCATCTTCGGGTGTCTCCAAGACGGTCATCAACCAGATCACCGGTGCCGGCGTCATCCAGTTCTCGCCTGCGAACACCTCGCCCGACTTCACCACCTGGGATGACAAGGGCCTGTACTGGCGTACGGCTCCCTCCGACGTCCTCCAGGGCAAGGTGCTCGGCAACTACATGGCCACCTGTGGCGCCCAGACCGTTGGCATGATCGTCCTCAACGACGCTTACGGCACCGGCCTGCAGAAGAACGTCAAGGAAGCCTTCGAGGCAGCCGGTGGCAAGGTCGTTGCAGAAGAACTCTTCAACGAAGGCGACTCGCAGTTCAGCAGCCAGGTGGACAAGGTCCTCGCGGCCAAGCCGGATGCCATCGCCCTGATCACCTTCGACCAGGCCAAGAGCATTGTTCCGCTGATCACCGGCAAGGGCATCAAGCCCACGCAGCTGTTCCTGGTTGACGGCAACACCTCCGACTACAGCAAGGACTTCCAGGCCGGCACCTTGAAGGGCGCACAGGGAACCATCCCCGGCACCTTCGCCAAGGATGCCTTCAAACAGAAGCTGCTCGCCATCGATCCCGCCCTGAAGGACTACTCCTACGCAGGCGAGTCGTATGACGCCGTGAACCTCATTGCCCTGGCGTCCGAGGCCGCCAAGAGCACCAAGGGTCCGGACATTGCGGCCAAGCTCAAGGAAGTCTCCGAGGGCGGCGAGAAGTGCTCCGACTTCGGCTCCTGCGTCAAGCTGCTTCGCGAGGGCAAGGACATCGACTACGACGGCCAGTCCGGCCCGGTGACGTTCTCCGACGCCGGTGACCCGACCGAGGCGTACATCGGTATCTACGAGTACCAGGATGACAACACCTACAAGCCGGTCCGGGAAGAGTTCGGCAAGCTCTAAGCCGCAACTCCCTCCGCCCGCTGACCAACAGGCCCCCTTCCACTCCGGTGGAAGGGGGCCTGTTTCTTTAGGACTCTGCGAGCACTCTCTCAACCATTTCCACACCCTGTTGTGCGAAGCCGTGGTCTCCAATTCCATGTGCCCACACCACAGTACCCACCGCTTGGTCCAGGTTTTCGAGCCGCCACACGGCATGCTCCTCCGGGCTGGACATGGTCTGTCCGAACCCTTCGTGGAACGCCTCCGCGAGGTCAGGGGCCGTAAGGAACTGCTGGTGACTCAGCCGGACCAGGTCATGCACCCAAGGGCGCAGGTCTGCGCGGCCGAAATCGATGACTTTCACCTCGCCGGCGTCGCAAAGCCAGTTCCTTGGCTGGTAGTCCCCATGGGACGTCACCAACGCAACCGGGGAAAGCTCGACGGCGGAGACCTCCTTGATCAGGTGGCTCACCATGGACTGCGGCAGCACATCCCTCGCCTTATCGATCAGGGCATTGGTCCGGGCGCTTAATGACCGCATGTAACTCCGCGACATACCAGCCGGACGATGAAGCCGTGCCAGAACTGCCCCGGCTTGGCGATATACGTCCGGGGAGCTTTCAGCAGGACTGCCGGCAACCAGCGTTCCCTCAAGGTATTGGGTAACGAGCAAGCCCTCTTCCGGCGCAGAGAACAGAAGTGTGGGAACTTTCCCCTCCAGCCCGTCCATGCCCCTGGCATAGGCGGCGATCTCACGGCGGATATGGTGGCTGGTTCGGCTTGCCTTGACGATGAACTTGCGCCCATCCATGCTTTCCACGTGCAGCACCGTGGTGTCTTGCAGTGGCCACGAGTAGTCGCCCACCACGGTAAAGCTGCCCAACCACGCGACGAGCAGGCTGTGTTGCCTCTCGCTGATCGACTCAATCACCAACCCAGAATGCCATGCCTGCGGGGCGATCCGCGTTGCCAGCCTGCTTTGTGTGCTGTGGGCGGGGCACGACGGGCGGGTGGGTGTGCGGCTGCCACCTGCTTTGGGGCTTCTCAGGGTGGACACGCCGGGTTTTCGGGGCTTTGAGGGGCTGTGTGGGCTCGAAGTGGGTGGTGGCGGTACGGGGGTCTGGGTTTGCGTCTGTCATCCGGAGCGGGAGGTTCGACGGCGGCGCGTGGGTGAGTGCCGTCGTCGTGGGTTTGCGCTTGTGGGAGGTGGGTGTGCGGCTGCCACCTGCTTTGGGGCTGGTTAGGGTGGACACGCCGGGTTTTCGGGGCTTTGAGGGGCTGTGTGGGCTCGAAGTGGGTGGTGGCGGCACGGGGGCGGGAGGGCCCAGCAAAACGTTGGCCCCGGCTCAGCAAGCTGAACCGGGGCCAACGAGTGCTGTGCCGTACTTGTCAGACTTCGTCCGCGAGGGTACCCAGATACAGCTGGATCACCTTGGGGTCCTTCATAAGTTCACGGCCGGTGCCGGTGTAAGCATCCTTCCCTTGGTCCAGGACGTAGCCGCGGTCGCAGATCTGCAGGCAGCGGCGGGCGTTCTGCTCCACCATGATCACGGAGACTCCGGCCCGGTTGATCTCGTGGACACGCAGGAAAGTCTCGTCCTGCTTGACGGGGGAGAGGCCTGCGGACGGTTCGTCCAGCAACAGGACCGCAGGGTCCATCATGAGTGCCCGGCCCATGGCCACCATCTGCCGCTCGCCACCGGACAGCGACCCAGCCCGTTGTGCGCGGCGCTTTGCGAGTTCGGGGAAGAGGCTGGCAACAAAGTCAAAGCGCTCCGTGAAGGCTTTGGGCCGCTGGAACATGCCCATTTGAAGGTTTTCCTCGATGGTCAGGGTGGCGAAAACGTTGTTCGTCTGGGGAACAAAGCCGACGCCTTGTGTGACCAGCTTGTTGGCCTTCAGCCCGGTCAGGTCCTGGCCCCGGACAACCACGGTGCCGGAGTGGATCTTCACCAAACCGAACATGGCCTTCAGCAGCGTGGACTTACCCGCGCCGTTGGGGCCGATGATGCCGATCAGTTCGCCCTTCCGGGCTTCGATGCTGCAGCCATTAAGGATGTTCACGCCCGGCAGGTACCCGGCCACCAGGTTGGTGACCTTGACGACGGCGTCGCCAACGGGAGCCGCTGAAGGGGCAGCAGCCATGGGGCTTGCTCCACTCATTTTTCCCCCTCGTGCTTGGTCTCGGTGATGTCGGTAGACAGGATCCCGGCGTCTTCGGTGCCCACCACGGACTCATCGTCCGCCTCGAGTTCGGCTTCGAGTTCCTTGATGCCCTCAGCGTCGCCGAGGTCCACGTCATGGTGGGCGCCGAGATAGGCATCGATGACGGCGGGGTTCTTCATGACCTCACCGGGCGGGCCTTCGGCCACCACCTTGCCCTCGGCCATGACCACCACCCAGTCGGCGATGTGGCGGACCATGTTCATGTCGTGCTCGACGAACAGCACGGTCATGCCCTCGGCCTTGAGGTTCTTGATGTGGTCCAGGAGCGACTGGGTCAGTGCCGGGTTCACGCCTGCCATGGGCTCATCCAGCATGACCAGCTTGGGGCGGACCATGAGGGAGCGGGCCATTTCGAGGAGCTTGCGCTGCCCGCCCGAGAGGGAGGCAGCGTAGTCATCCTTCTTGGCATCCAGCTTGAACTTCTCCAGCAGGAGGTCCGCCTGGGCGGTGATCTCCTTTTCGCGTCCTCCCCAGATCCCTTTGAACAATGCCTTGGAGAGGCGCTCGCCGGGCTGGTTGGCTGCGCCGAGCCGCATGTTCTCCATCACGGTCAGCTTGCCCATGACCTTGGTCAGCTGGAACGTCCGGACCATGCCCATGCGGGCCACCTTGTAGGAGGAGACACCGGCCAGGCTGTTGCCCTCGAACTCCCACTTGCCGGAGTTGGGGGTGTCAAAGCCCGTCAACAGGTTGAACAACGTGGTTTTGCCCGCGCCGTTGGGGCCGATCAGGGCGGTGATCTTGTGGCGGGGAATCTCCAGGTATTCCACGTCCACGGCATTGATGCCGCCGAAGGACCGGGTGACGTTCTCCGCGACGACGATCGGGTCGCGCTTCTTGCAGCCGGGGGTGTTGTCCCCGACGGCGATGGGACGGTTATCCGTCATGTAATCGATGGTGTCAGCGTTTTGACCGTTGGTCCCGCTGTTGGTCTCGCTCATGTGAAAGCAAGCTCCTTCTTGTTGCCGAAGACGCCTTGCGGCCGGAAGATCATCAGGAGCATCAGGGCCACACCCACCAGAATGTAGCGCAACTGGCCTGCCTGTACCGTGGTCAGCCAGGTGATGGCTCCGGATTCAATGAGTCCATAGAGCACGCTCTGCGTCAGGGAAAGAACAACCCAGAAGATCATGGCGCCGATCACCGGACCCAGGACCGTGGCCATGCCGCCCAGCAGGAGGCATGTCCAGAGGAAGAAGGTGAGTTCCGTGCCGTAGTTGGATGGCTGAACCGCGCCGCGGGGGAGCGTGAAGATCATGCCTGCCAGGGCGCCGAGTACGCCGCCGATCACCAGGGCCTGCATCTTGTAGGAGTACACGTTCTTGCCGAGCGACCGAACGGCGTTCTCGTCTTCGCGGATGCCCTTCAGGACACGGCCCCACGGGCTGCGCATCAGGAGCCACACCAGGACACAGCAGATGATGACCAAGCCCCACCCGACAACACGGATGAAGAAGTCCCTGTTGTTCATGCCCATGTAGGAGCCTTCAGGGAACGGGTTCATGGAGTAGAAGCCGCCCTCGAAGGCCGCCAGTCCATTGGCCGAGCCCGTAACACTGGTCAGCTGGTTGGTGGTGACCACGTACCGGACGATTTCGGCGGCGGCGATGGTGACGATTGCCAGGTAATCCGCCCGCAGCCGCAGAGTGGGGATACCGAGGATGAAGGCGAAAATCACCGAACACAGCACCGCGATGAGCAGGCCGATGAAGAACGGCACCTCGAAGGACAATGTCGAGATAGCGAAACCGTAGGCACCCACGGCCATGAAGCCTGCCTGGCCGAAGTTCAGCAGGCCCGAGTAGCCGAAGTGGACGGCGAGGCCCAAAGCGGCGAGTGCGTAGGCCGCCGTCGTTGGACTGAAAAGTTCGCCCAGGGCGCTGGAAAGAATAAAACCGAAGTCCATGGCCCGCTCCTAACCCACACGCTCACGCCGGCCGAGGATACCCTGGGGCCGGAACAGAAGGACAACGATCATGATGAAGAGGGCGCCAACGTATTTAAGGTCGGCGGGCAGCCCGAACACGGTGGTCAACTCCACGAAGATGCCCACGACGATCGAACCGATCAGTGCACCGAACACGGTGCCGAGGCCGCCCAAGGTGACGCCCGCGAAGATGAGCAACAGGATCTGGGAGCCCATGTCGAAGGTAACGCCGGGCCGGTAGTACGCCCAGAGGATGCCGCCGAGGGAAGCCAGGACGCCGCCGACGATCCATACAATCCGGATCACCGAGTCAACGTCGATGCCGGACGCTGCCGCCAGGGCCGGGTTGTCGGCGACGGCGCGGGTTGCCTTGCCCAGGCGGGTCTTCAGGAGGACGAAGCCGATCAGGCCAATGACCACGGCGCTGATGATGAGCGACCACAGGTTGTTGGGCGAGATGGAGACCGGTCCGATCTGGATCTCGGCGCTCTGTGCGCCCGGCAGTTGCTGGGTGGCACCACCGAAGAAGAACTGGATGACGTAGCGGATGGCCAGTGCGAGGCCGATGCTGACGATCATCATGGGGACAAGGCCGGAACCGCGGCGCCGCAGGGGGCGCCAGAGACCGGCGTCCTGGACGTAGCCGAAGAGCCCGCCGCCCACCAGGGCCAACAGGATGGCCAGCCAGAAGGGGAAGCCAAAGCCGTTGAACAGGAACACGAGCACCGCGCCGAGCGTGACCATCTCACCGTGCGCGAAGTTGGTCAGGCCGGTGGTTCCAAAGATCAGGGAGAGGCCTACTGAGGCCAGCGCCAGCAGCAAGCCGAAACTGAGGCCGGCCACCAGACGGTTGAGGAGGTTTTGTCCGAAGTCCTGTTGCTGGATCACGATGCCTTTGCCGAAGGCGAAGATCACGGACAGGTTGGATGTCTGGCTGAACGTGACGTCCCGGGGGTTCTCCTGGCCCTCGGCGAGCGTGATTCCCTCCGGCAAGGTAGAGGTGTCAAGCTCGATCGTGTAGGTGCCCTGCACCGGTACTCCGATGTTCCAGGCGCCGTTTGAGCCCGAGGTTGCCTCACCCTCGAACCCGTTTCCGGAGGCCTTGATCTTGACGCCGGAGATCGGTGCCCGGGCGTCGTCGCGGAGGAACCCGCTGATGTTGTTCTGGAATGTTGTTGGTGATGGCGAAGGCGAGGGGGTGGTCGCCTCCGCCGCCGGTGCGGCGATCAGCAGAGTGGCGATGAGGGCGGCGAAGAATGCGCCCACAGCTCTCTGCAGTCCCTTGGACCGTCTCATGGACGGGTCGCGCAGTGTGCTTCTCAAAATGGAAACCTCCACAGTGGGGGTGGTCCCGGCAGCGCCATTGCAGCCGGTGCGAACGGTCATGGGCTTCGTGGACAATTCTTGCCTAAATGCCGCGATTGTGACCTAGGTCACCCATGTGTGGCCTATGTTACCGCTCGGGGGGGACAAAAAATCCCCACTTCAGGGGCGCTAAGGTAGCGATCAGATAACAACTGTGGCGTCACAGGCAACCTTCGGAGGGGGGAAGGCGGGCGACTTACGACGGCGGCAGGGGCCTGTCGTGTCACGGTTCAGTGTCGTCTGGGTGAACAGGGGAACTTTCCCTGCCCTGAACGCGTGGTAATTGGTACCGTGAATTATCACTTAGCCCTTTTTCAGGAGGACACCCGCAATGGCACTTGGCGGAAACCCGATCTTCAACGGAAAGAATTTCCGTGGAGCCACACAGGCGCCGCCTGTTCCGCAGAACCCGTACGGCCAGCAGTTTAACCAGGTCCCTGGCCGGGCACCCGGCCAGGTCATGGACGCCCAGTCCGCCTGGGCGGCGCAGCAGCAGAACCTGACGCACGAACAGCTGCAGCAGATGTACAACCAGCCGGCTGCAGGTCCTGCGGACACCGGACGCATGACCTACGACGACGTCATCATGAAGACCGTCATGTGCCTGGTGGTGCTGGTCATCGGCGCCGCGGTCACCCTGTTCGTGGCTCCTGCCCTGGCTACCATGCTCATGATCGTCGGCGCGCTGGGCGGTTTCGTCCTGGCGCTGGTCAACACGTTCAAGAAGCAGCCGTCGCCGGCCCTGATCCTTGCTTACGCAGGCCTTGAGGGTCTCTTCCTGGGTGGCCTCACCCGCGTTCTCGACGGCATGTTCCCGGGCGTCGGCCTTCAGGCAGTCATCGGCACCTTGGCTGTCTTTGGCGTCACGCTGCTGCTGTTCAAGAGCGGCAAGGTCCGTGCCACCCCCAAGATGATCCGCTTCTTCATGATCGCCACCATCGGGTACGCAGTCTTCGCGCTGATCAACCTCGTGATGATGTGGACCGGTGCTGTGCAGGAGCCTTTCGGCCTCCGCACGAGTTTCGAGATCGCCGGCATCCCGCTGGGTGTCTTCATCGGCATCCTGGCCATCGGCCTGGCGGCGTTCTCGCTGATCATGGACTTCACCAGCATTGAGGAAGGCGTTCGCGCCGGTGCTCCCGAGCGCTACTCCTGGACCGCTGCCTTCGGCCTGACTGTCACCCTCGTGTGGCTCTACGTCGAAATCATCCGCCTGCTGGCGATCCTGCGCGGCGACGACTAACGGCATCCGTTCCTCTGGACGTGCCCCGAAGGGAAACCTTCGGGGCACGTCCCGTTAAGAGACCCTTCAGCTCAAGCGCTCGAACACGACCGCCATTCCCTGGCCACCGCCAACGCACAGGGTGGCCAGCCCCAGGGTCTGGTCGCGGTCCTGGAGACCATTGAGCAGCGTGGTGGCCATTCGCGCACCGGTCATCCCGAACGGATGCCCCAAAGCGATCGCACCACCGTGGACGTTCAGCTTCTCCGGGTCGATCTGCAGCTCGCGTGCGCTCGCTATGACCTGGACGGCGAAAGCCTCGTTGAGTTCCACCAGGTCAATGTCCTCCATGGTCAGCCCGGCAAGGGCGAGGGCCCGGCGGGTGGACTCCACCGGCCCCAGGCCCATGATCTCCGGTGAGAGCGCACTGACGCCTGTGGACACAATCCGCGCCAAGGGCTGGAGCTCCAGTTCCCGTGCCCTTGATTCATTCATGACCACCACAGCCGCGGCGCCATCGTTCAACGGGCAGGCATTCCCGGCGGTGACGGTACCTTCCGCACGGAACACCGGCTGCAATGCCGAGACCGCCTCCAACGTAACGCCCGGCCTGGGGGAGTCGTCCCGATCCACCACAGTGCCATCCCTGCGCGTGTACGGGGTGATGTCCCGCGCGTAGAAGCCGGACGCGATAGCAGCCTCGGCCCGGTTCTGGCTGGTGACACCCCATTCGTCCTGCTCCCGCCGGGAAATGCCATACGTCGTGGCCACGTTCTCGGCGGTCTGGCCCATGGAGATATAGATATCCGGCAACCGCCCGCCAAGCCGGGGGTCGGTCCAAGGGATATTGGACGCTGCCCGCGCCGCCGTCCGCTGTGCTGCCGCGCCGAACAATGGGTTATGGTTGGCCGCGTCGGTTTCCCCGGCACCGGCCCAGTCTTTATAACGGGAGACGCTTTCCACCCCTGCGGACACCACGGCGTGGGCTTCGCCTGCTTTGATCGCGTGGAAGGCCATGCGCAATGTTTGCAGGCTCGACGCGCAGAACCGGTTGACGGTCGCAGCGGGAACGCGGTCAAGGCCTGCGAGCACGGCAGCAACCCGCGCCATGTTGGAACCGGCCTCGCCGCTGGGCTCCGCACAGCCGAGCAGGATGTCGTCCAGCCCGGTCCCGGGGCCGCTGGCCGGCTCGAACCCCGGGAGCTTGGCCAGGGCAGCCTGCACCATGGCCGTGGCGAGGTCGTCGGGGCGTTCGTCCTTGAGGGAGCCCTTGAAGGCCCTGCCGATCGGGCTTCTGGCAGTGGAAACGATCACAGCCTCAGTCATGGGCCCAGCTTACGCCCGGCACATGGCTGGACGCCGGGCGGATGCCGAACGCACGCCTCGGCGGCGTTCAGGCAAGACGCAATGCGCCGGCCGCAGGAGTCACGGTGAAGATGTCCGGTGCCATGAACCCCGCCTCGCTGAAGGCCACGACGACGGCGTCACGCACCTGTTGCTCCTTGCCCACCGGGGTCAGGGCGATGGCTGAGCCGCCGAACCCGCCGCCAGTCATCCGTGCGCCGATGGCCCCATTGGCCCGGGCCGTATCCACGGCGATGTCCAGTTCAGGGCAGGAAATCTCGAAATCGTCCCGCATGGAAACATGGCTGGCATCCAGCAACGCGCCGATGCTTGCCGGCCCGGTGGCGGCCAGGGCTTCCACGGTTTGGAGGACACGATCGTTCTCGGTGACAACGTGGCGGACGCGCTTCAGCGTGATCTCATCCAGCAGGCCTGCTGCATCTTCCAAAGCCTCCAGTCCGACGTCGCGCAGTGCCCTGACGCCCAGTACCTCTGCCCCCAGCTCACAGGACGCGCGGCGGGAAGCGTAACCGCCGTCAGCGTGGGAGTGCGAGACTTTCGTGTCGATCACCAGCAGGACCAAACCGGACGCCTCGGCGTCGAACGGCACCAGTTCCACATGCTGGTCCCGGCAGTCCAGGAACACCGCATGCCCTTTGGCTCCGCGCAGTGAGGCCGATTGGTCCATGATGCCGGTGGGAGCTCCTACGAACACGTTCTCGGCCCGCTGGGTGGCGATGACCAGCTGCTCGGCACCCAGACCGGCTCCGGTGATCTCGTTCAGCGCGGTGATGACGGCGCATTCAATGGCGTGTGAAGAGGACAGCCCGGCACCCAACGGCACGTCGGAATCCAGCAGGAGGTCGAATCCGGGGATGTCGATGCCTTGCTCCTGCAACGCCCATGCAACCCCCAAGGGGTACCGGGCCCAGCCTTCGCCGGATCCCGGTTCCAGCCCCGCGAGGTCGGCCTCGACCACACCGTGCCCGCCGAATGTGGACAGCAACCGGACGTTGGAATCATCTCTGACCCGAAGGGCCACCTTGGCCGTCTTGTCGATGGCGAACGGCAGGACGAAGCCCTCGTTGTAGTCGGTGTGTTCACCTATCAGGTTGACGCGCCCCGGCGCCTGCCACACGCCGTCGGGAGCCGACCCAAAGGTTTCCCGGAAACGGGCGGTGAGGGCGCTGGTGTCCGTGGTGGTGCTCATGCTGGGCTGCCTTCCAGGGTCTGGGAAACAGGGGCTTTAGCCGCGACGCTTCGCAGGCGGTCCGCGACGGCCTCCGGGGTGGTGTCATTGATGAACGCCCCCATGGCGGCCTCGGACCCTGCGAGGTACTTGAGTTTATCGGCTGCGCGGCGGGGGGACGTGAGTTGAAGGTGGAGTTGGCCTGCAGGGCGGAGGGCCGGGTCCAAGGGCGCCTGGTGCCAAGCGGAGATATACGGCATCGGCGTAGGGTAAAGGGCGTCCAGCCGCTTCAGCAGGTCCAGGTAGACGTGGGCGAGTTCGTCCCGTTCTTCGCCCGTCAGGGCTGCAAGGTCCGGGACGCTGCGGTGTGGAACCAGGTGCACTTCAAGGGGCCACCGGGCAGCGAACGGCACGTAGGCGCTGAAGTGGGTTGCTTCCAGGACCATCCGGCTGCCGTCTTCGCGCTCAGCCTTCAAGAGGGAGGCCCCCAGGGTCTCTTTGGCGCCGGAGTCGTCGTAGTACTTCCGGGCCACAGCACCCAAGGTGGCAGCGCGCGGTGTCACGTACGGGTAGGCGTAGATTTGGCCGTGCGGATGGTGGAGCGTCACGCCGATATCGGCGCCGCGGTTTTCGAACGGGAAAACCTGGCGGATGCCCGGCAAGGCGCTCAGTGCTTCCGTGCGGTGGGCCCAGGCTTCGATGACTGTCCGCGCGCGGGTTTCCCCCAGCTCGGCGAACGAACCGGTGTGCCGGGGAGTGAAAGCCACGACCTCGCACCGGCCAAAGGCCGGACCCTTGATCCCGTGGCCGGACCCTCCCGCGGGAGGTGGTACCGGGATGTCACCAACCGCCGGACCCAGTGACGGGAAGCGGTTCTCGAAAACCACGACGTCATAGTCCGCGGCGGGGATCTCCGACGGATTCTCCTCAGTGGTGGGGCAGATGGGGCACTGATGGGCCGGCGGCAGGTGTGTCCGGGTCTGCCGATGTGCGGCGATGGCCACCCATTCACCCGACAAGGCATCGAACCGGACTTCGCCGGGCTCACCGCGGACCGGAAGGTCGCGGTGGTCCGCCAAGGAGGCGGGCATGCGCTCCGGAGTTCCTGGATCATCGAAGTAGATCAGCTCGCGGCTGTCCGCAAGGCGGGTACTGGTAATGCGGGTCATGCAGACCATTATTCCACAATCACCCAAAAGCGCATAGATTCTCACAAAACTTAACATTGAATCCGGGGAGGGAAGCCAACAGATGCAGTACGGTGGTTCCCATGCCTGCTTCCTCACCTTCCGCTGAAACCGGCCACCACGCAGAGCCACGGCGCTTCGCCACCGGACGCCAGTTCGAACTCCGCCGCGGCGACGCGCTCGCCGTCGTGACGGAGCTCGCTGCGGGCCTCCGCCTGTATTCCCGCAATGGCGTCCAACTGACCGAGAGCTACGGCGACGCCGACATTCCACCCGGCGCCACCGGCATCACGCTGGCTCCTTGGGCCAACCGGGTGGAGGACGGCGCCTGGTTGCTGGAGGGCAAGAAGCAGCAACTCGATATCACCGAGGTCAAGTACAACAATGCCAGCCACGGCCTCCTGCGGAATACCGGCTACACGCTGGTGGACGAATCAGAGCACTCGGTCACCCTCGAGGCAACCGTGTTCCCGCAGCACGGTTATCCGTTCCTGGTGCGACACCGGGTTCGCTACGAAGTGGACGCCAACCTGGACCTGCGGGTGCGGCAGACCCTGATCAACGACTCCCAGGACAAAGCTCCCTTCGTCCTCGGCGCCCACCCGTACCTGAGGTTGGGCGACGTACCGCCCGAGGATTTGGTCCTGACGGTCAAGGCCGCCACGCGGTTGGTGGCAGACGACCGCCTCATCCCGCGCAGCACCGCCCCAGCCGACGGGGTCTTCGACCTGTCCAAGGGAAGCCGCGTGGGCGACCTTGACGTAGACGTCGCCCTGACGGACCTGGAGTACGACGCCGGTATCGCCCGCCATACGCTGGCCGCACCTGATGGCCGCAGCGTCAGCCTGGAGCAGGATGTGAACTGCGCTTATGTGCACGTGTATGTCTCCCATATCTTCCCTGGACGCTCCCGGGCCGTTGCCATCGAGCCCATGACCGGACCGGCCAACGCCTTCAACAGCGGGGACGGGCTGCGGTGGCTTGGGGCGGGAGAATCCTTCACCATGGCGTGGGGCATCACGGCGTCGGTCTAGGTCCCGGAGGCCGTAGCGCGCGCTCCGGTTTCCCATACAGCGCGCCCTGCGGAATTATGGGTTTATGACGCCAATGCCTGACGCCAAACCGCGCTCTGACCGCCAAATAGCAGAGGACATCCCTTACGGGGTCCGGATCGCGGCGGCGTGGTCCTGGCGCGCAGGCCTGATCCTGCTCATGATCGGGGCCCTGGTGTGGCTCCTCGGCAAGGTCAGCTTCCTCATCATCCCCGTCATGGTCGCCGCACTGCTGGCCGGCCTCCTGTATCCGGTGGTGGCCTGGCTGCGGAACCGCGGGGTCCCGAATGGACTGGCTGTGGCCATAACGGTGTTGGCCTTCATCGGCGTCATCTCCGGTGCCCTGGCCCTGGTGGGCAGGCAGCTGATCTCGGGCTTCGGAGAGCTGTGGCATGAGGCCCTTGCCGGAATCCAACAGATCCAGGCCTGGCTCGCGGACGGCCCCCTGCACCTGACCGCGGACCAGATCGACCAATACATCTCCGATGCCGCGGCAGCCCTCCAGGACAACAGCAGCAGCATCCTCAGCGGCGCGTTGTCCTTTGGGAGCACTGCCGGCCACTTCGCCGCCGGCCTGGTCCTGGCGCTGTTCATCCTGATCTTCTTCCTGCTCGAAGGCAGCCGCATCTGGGCGTTCATTGTGCGGCTTCTGCCCAAGGCAGCACGCCGGGCGGCAGACGGAGCAGGCCGGCGCGGCTGGACGTCCATGGTCAATTACGTCCGCATCCAGATGTTCGTGGCTTTCGTGGACGCAGTTGGCATCGGCGTGGGAGCAGCCATCATCCAGGTGCCCCTGGCGCTGCCCCTTGCAGTGCTCGTTTTCATCGGCTCCTTCATCCCGGTGGTGGGTGCGCTGGTCACCGGAGCCATCGCCGTTCTGCTCGCACTCGTGGCCAACGGACCCATCAACGCGCTGATCATGCTCGCCATCGTCCTGCTGGTCCAGCAGCTCGAAAGCCACATCCTCCAACCCCTGGTCATGGGCAAGGCTGTGGCGCTGCACCCCGTGGCGGTCATCCTGACGGTGGCGGCCGGATCCTACCTCGCGGGGATCCCCGGCGCCCTCTTTGCGGTGCCGCTGCTCGCCGTAGCAAACACGGCCGTTCGGTACATTGCGGGCCGGACGTGGGAACATGATGAAGGATTGGGCGCGGCGGAATCCCCAACTGCCGCCGGTTCGCCCGGACCCGACGGAGATTCCAACTTCAAGGAAGCCAGGCTCCCCGGGGCCGAATCCGCCGGCGCCAAGAGCGCCGCCCGTAACACCAAGGCATCCGGCAGCTCCACCACGGGGCAGCCGGCGGCCGACACCAACAAAGGAGAATAGTCCGTGAATACCCTCGAAACCCTGCCCGTCACGCTGGACGATGTCCTCAAGGCGCAGGAGCTGCTCGAGGGCATTATTACCAAGACTCCGGTGGAGTCGTCCCGAGCCTTGGGCAGCCTCGTGGGCGGCAATGTCTTTTTCAAGTGCGAGAACCTGCAGCGGGCCGGTTCCTTCAAGGTCCGCGGCGCCTATGTGCGGATGGCCCGCTTGTCTGACGCAGAAAAGAAGCGTGGAGTGGTTGCCGCCTCCGCCGGCAACCACGCCCAGGGCGTCGCGGTGGCGGCCAAGAGCCTGGGCATCAACGCACGCATCTACATGCCGCTTGGTGTTGCCCTCCCCAAGCTGGCAGCAACCCGCAGCCACGGCGCCGAGGTTGTCCTCCACGGCCACAACGTGGACGAAGCCCTGGCCGAGGCCCAGCGGTATGCGGATGAAACCGGTGCTGTGTTTGTCCATCCCTTCGACAACGTGGACGTCGTGGCAGGGCAGGGCACCATCGGCCTGGAAATCCTGGAGCAGGTTCCCAACGTGGACACGATCCTGATGGGCGTGGGCGGCGGTGGGCTGCTGGCCGGTGTTGCGGTGGCCATCAAAGAGAAGGCCAAGGAGTTGGGCCGCGATATCCGGGTGATCGGCGTGCAGGCAGAGAACGCTGCCGCGTACCCGCCGTCGCTGGCCGCCGACGCCTTGGTGCCGCTGAAGAAAGTCTCGACCATGGCCGACGGCATCGCGGTCGGCCGTCCGGGACAGCTCCCGTTCAGCATCATCCGTGAACTAGTGGACGATGTCGTGACCGTGAGCGAAGATTCACTGGCGCGGGCGCTGATCTTCCTGCTCGAGCGCGCCAAGATGGTGGTCGAGCCCGCTGGTGCCGTTGGAGTAGCCGCACTCATGGACGGCAAGATCGAAAACCCGGGGAACACCGCCGTCGTGCTCTCCGGCGGCAACATCGATCCCATGCTCATGCTGAAAGTCATCCAGCGCGGTCTGTCGGCCGCAGGCCGGTTCATGACCGTGCGCATGATGCTGGACGACCGCCCCGGCTCGCTGGCAACGATCGCCCGCATCATCGCTGAAAACGACGCGAACGTCACCGGGTTGGACCACACCCGCCTGGGCGGGTCGATCAGCATGGGCGATGTCTCGATCACCATCAACCTGGAAACCAAGGGCCATGAACACGGTGAGCAGGTTCTCGGCGCCCTGCGTGCAGAAGGCTTCCAGCCAATCGTTGTTCACTGAAAGCCACGAGAACATCCGGTCCGTTGATGCCACTGATGCAAGGGGGAAGGCATGGTCCTCGAAACACCTGACGGCTCGAAAGCCGCGTCCAAGGAGACGCTCGCTGCGCGGGCCAAGGGCGGGCTGCTGTTCATGGGTGGATTTGTCATCCTCCTGTACGTCATCGAGTTCCTGAACACCCTCATGATGCACGGCCTCAACCGCACCTTCGGTTTGAGGCCGCGCAACGTGGACGGTGTGCTGGACATCCTGACGTTCCCCCTCCTGCATGCCAACCTTAACCACCTGCTCTCCAACACGCTCCCGCTCATCATCTTCGGATTCCTGGTATTCCTCGCAGGCGCGCGGGTGTTCCTGACGGCGCTGGCCTTCAGCTGGCTTGGCTCCGGACTGACCGTCTGGCTGATCGGCGGGGGAGGAGTCACCGTGGGAGCGTCCGGGCTGGTGTTCGGACTGTTCGCCTTCCTGCTGGTCCGCGGCTTCTTCAACCGCAACTGGTGGCAGATCCTGCTCTCCGTGGTGCTCTTCATGGCCTACGGCAGCATCCTTTTCGGGGTGCTTCCCACCGTCATGGGATTCGTGTCCTGGCAGGCCCATCTGGGTGGGGCGATCGGCGGCATCGTGGCAGCGATACTCCTGCGCCCGAAGAACCCAACGAACAACTCCTCCATCCCACGCTCACCCAACTAGGTCGCATTTGTGCGCGTTTTGAGGGCCCAAAACGCGCACAAATGCTACCCAGTTGGGGGAGCCGGGTACGCAAAACGCCGGCCATCCGTGAACGGATGGCCGGCGTTTTTGTGGGGCGTCTTAGCCGACGTACGGCTTGGCGGAGACGATCTCCACCGGGATTTCCTTGCCGTTGGGGGCGGTGTAGCTCAGCTTGTCGCCCTCCTTGTGGCCCATGATGGCAGCGCCCAGCGGCGACTTCTCGCTGAAGACGTCGATGTCTGAATCGCCGGCAATTTCGCGGGAACCCAGAAGGAACTTCTCTTCGTCTCCAGCGATGCGGGCAACCACCAGCATGCCGGGCTCAACGATTCCGTCGTCTGCGGGGGATTCTCCCACCTGGGCATCGCGGAGCAGCACGGTGAGCTGGCGGATGCGGGCTTCGATCTTGCCCTGCTCTTCCTTGGCTGCGTGGTAGCCGCCGTTTTCCTTGAGGTCGCCTTCCTGGCGTGCGGCATCGATCTTCTGGACAATTTCCGCCCGGCCAGCGCCGGAAAGGTGGTCCAGCTCAGCCTTCAAGCGGTCGAAAGCTTCCTGGGTAAGCCAAGCTGCAGTGGCGCCGTTGGTGGTAGACACGGATTTCTCCTCTTGATCTGACAAGCAAAAGACCCCGCCGAGGTGGCCACTCTGAAACTCAGTAACCAACTTAACGGGGTGAAGGTTTCATCCATTGTAGTAAATCCTTTGGATGAACCCAAACCGGTTGAGTTGCACATCACATGGGGCGCTATTTGCCGCTGTCCACGATCCAGCAGCTGTCCACCACACCGGAAACAGCAGGTGATTCGGTCCTCAGGACCGTGCGCTGGGCGGTGGTCCGGCCGCCGTCGGCGTTTTCCTCCGGCTGGTTCGGGCCGACCTCCACGACCTTCCATCCCACCACCGCGAACTTGGAATCCATGGCTTTCACGGCGCACTTGGCAGTGGCGCCCGGGTACTTGGTGACCTGGTAGTCCACCTCGGCCTGGGTGCCGTCGATGGTGCTGTAGCCGATGTCTTTGAACGTGACCGGAGCCTGCGCCGAACCCGTGGCCACATAGGCTGCGAAGGCGATGCCCAAGACCAAGGCGGCAATGACGATGTTCCGCTTGGTCTTCCGTGCCATGCCGCGCTTTTGGCCGCCGTAGCGATTGGCTAGGCTGTTGCTTGCCGGAAGTTCGGTGGCCGATAGGTCCTCTGAAGTCACCCATCCAGTTTAGTGCGGATCCCGGTATCTCCCGCACAGCCTTTTCAGCACCGTTCATGAAAGAGGAGCCGTCACGTGACAGCGTCCAGCAGTTCCGATCAGCAGTTGCGCCTGCTCGCCGTCCACGCCCATCCGGACGACGAGTCCAGCAAGGGTGCAGCCACCATGGCGATGTACGCCGCCAACGGTGTGGACGTCATGGTGGCAACGTGCACGGACGGCTCCCGCGGTGACATCCAGAATCCTGCCATGGAGGATGCCCCGCACCCCAAACGGGACATGGCCGGCGCCCGCCGCCTGGAGATGGCCAATGCGGCCGCGGTACTGGGTATCCGCCAGCGCTGGCTCGGTTTTGTGGATTCGGGGCTGCCGGAGGGCGATCCGCTTCCGCCGCTGCCTGCCGGCTGCTTCGCGCTGCAGCCGTTGGAACGCGCCGCGGCACCGCTGGTCCGCCTGGTTCGTGACTTCAAACCGCACGTGATCATCAGCTACGACGAAAACGGCGGGTATCCGCACCCGGATCACATCATGGCCCATAAAGTAGCCGTCGAGGCCTTCGAAGCCGCTGGTGACCGGGACCGGTATCCCGGTACAGGAGAGCCCTGGGCGCCCAGCAAGCTCTATTACGACCGTGCCTTCAGTCCGGAACGGTTCCGTGCACTCCACTTCGCCTTGGAGGAAGCAGGCCTGCAGTCGCCCTACGCGGAGCGCCTGGCCGCCTGGCTCGAGGCCGATGCCGAAGGCCACACAGCGCCGCCCCCCGGGCACCAGACCACCACGCAGGTGGACTGCGGCGATTTCTTCGAAGTGCGCGACGACGCCCTGCGCGCCCACCGGACCCAGATCGATCCTGTCGGTTTCTTCTTTGCTGTTTCTCCGGACCTGCAGCGAACGGCATGGCCGTGGGAGGACTACACGCTGGTCAAGTCCACAGTGGAGTCGGAGTTGCCTGAAAAGGATCTCTTTGCGGGGATAAGATAGGTACCAGCTAGTTTCTATCGTTCGTAGAAGTTGCCTGCCGGCTGCTGCTGCGGGCTCCGGATGAGGCCAGCCGGCTTGCATCAGCTCCCATAGAAGGTTTCAACGTGCACCACTTGCTCCTCGCTCTGTCTGTCAGCCCGTCGCCCGCGCCGACACCTTCGCTGCGGCCCGGCCTGTCCGAGGACCAGGTGACGCCCGGTACCTGGGGCTTCGTGCTGACGGCCTTCATCGTGATCCTCACGACGTTCCTGATCGTGGACATGGTGCGCCGTATCCGCCGGGTGCGGTACCGCGCCCAAGTGGAAGAGGCCCGCCTTGCCGCCCAGGCTGATGCCGGGGACGCTGCGGATGAGAACGGCGATGCCGGAACCGGGACCCGCTGAGGGGAACGGAAACCGCTGGCCCGGGGCTGAAAACGTCCTGGGCCGGCCCGGTGGTTGCCGTCCAGGCTGATGACGACGGCGGGTGGCCGGCTGGAGCGAGCCCGCTACCGTTGCGGAGCTTGAGGCCGGGCTTGCGCGGATGCCGGCGTTGGAGTCCTAAATCGGGCCTGGACTGAGTACGGCCATCATGATCGCTATGAAGTGTGCCGTGAAGGCCAGCACCGTGAAGGCGTGGAAGAGTTCGTGGAAGCCGAAGTGTTTCATGCTGAAGTTCGGCCGCTTGATGCCATAGAACACCGCACCGGCGATGTAGAGGGCACCGCCCACGCAGATGAGGACCGCTGCGGGAGCGTTGGCGGCGAAAAACTGCGGAAGGTAAAACAGGGCGCCGCAGCCAAGGGCCACGTAGACAGGCACGTACAACCACCGGGGCGCGTGGGTCCAGATGATGCGGAAGAGGACGCCGACGATCGCCCCGGACCAGATGAGCCACAGCAGCGTCACAGCCTGGGAGCGTTCCAGGAGCGACCACGCCAGGGGAGTGTAGCTTCCTGCGATGACCAACATGATGTTGGTGTGGTCCAGCCTCTTGAGCACCATACGGACCTTGGGGCTCCAGTTGCCGCGGTGGTAGACCGCGCTGACGCCGAAGAGGAGGATCCCCGTCAGGGCATAGACGGCGGAGGTGATTTTCCGGTCCGCCGTAGGAGCGAGGGCAACCAGGACAATGCCTGCAGCCAACGCGAAGGGTGTGGCCACGGCATGGATCCATCCACGCCAAAGGGGCTTGGTGACGAGCAGTTCGGCCATTGTTAAAGAGTAACCTACGGTTCGGTAAGTTACTGACTGGTAGCTCAAATTTCCCTGCTCATCAGGGTTCGGCTGCAGCAGCCGGACGGTTGGGGAAGGTAGCCTTGGATGTGCGCCGTCGTCGTACACAGAAGGAAGTCAGGTGAGAGTCCGGTGGAACTGCCCGGTTTCCTCTATGGCTTCTACGAACGCCAGCTCCTGCAGTCCCTCAAGCAGGACAGAATCCCCCGGCACATAGGCGTCATGGTGGATGGCAACCGCCGCTGGGCCCGCCAGTTCAACGCTCCCACCAGCCAGGGCCACCAGGCGGGGGCGGACAAGATCCACGAATTCCTTGGCTGGTGCCAGGAACTGGGCGTCAAAGTGGTCACACTCTACATGCTGTCTACCGACAACATGAACAGGTCCGGCGAAGAACTGGACCTGCTGATGGGGATCATCGCCAACACCATGGACCGCCTGGACGAGAACGAAGACATTTCCGTCCACGCCATGGGCGTCCCCGAACTCCTGCCCGACTACCTCGCCGAGCGGCTCAACAAACTCACTGCGCGCACTCCGGTCCACGAGAAAATCCACGTCAACGTGGCCGTCGGTTATGGTGGCCGTCGTGAAATCGTTGATGCCGTGCGCGAGCTGCTCCACGATGCGGCAGCAAAGGGCAGAAGCATCACCGAGGTCGCCGACGAGCTCTCGGTGGACGACATCTCCCGCTTCCTCTACACCCGCGGCCAGCCCGATCCCGACCTCGTGATCCGCACATCGGGCGAGCAACGGCTTTCCGGCTTCCTCATGTGGCAAAGCGCGTACAGCGAGTTCTACTTCTGCGAAGCCCTGTGGCCGGCATTCCGCAAGGTGGACTTCCTCCGCGCCTTGCGGGACTACGCGGGCCGGCAACGGCGCTTCGGATCCTGAACCACCGCCCACCGGCGGCGTGGTTTACGTGGAATTCACACACCCGTCACGCGACTTGCCGCCCGATGATTGTGGAAATGCATGTGGTCAGGATTACGTTAATCCCATCAGCAGGCAAAACCGCCCGCTGATCGGGGAGGCCAGTAGATGGAGCGGATCATCGCACCAGTTACAGGGGAGGCCACGCCCGGCCTTCCGGCCGAGCCGCTTCACCATAAAGCCGGGCAACCGCCCGGGGCTGGAGTCGATGTGGCTATTTCTGAGCAACTGCCCGCAATGGTTTCCGACGGGGAAAGTGCAGCTACCTCTCGCAAGCGGGCCACACAAGCGAAGCGGACCGGCGCGTCCGCTGCTGGCCGCAGTTACGTGATCGACACGTCCGTCCTCCTCTCGGATCCAAACGCCTTGCTGCGTTTCGCCGAACACGAGGTGATCGTGCCGATCGTGGTCATCAGCGAGCTGGAAGGCAAACGGCACAACCCCGAACTTGGCTACTTTGCCCGGAAGGCCCTGCGACTCCTGGACGACCTCCGCACGGAACACGGCGGTCTGAACCACGCCATACCCATAGGAACCGAGGGTGGTCTGCTCAGGGTGGAGTTGAACCATATCTCGCCGGACGTCCTGCCGGCAGGGTTCCGTGGCGGTGACAACGACAGCCGTATCCTGGCCGTCGCGAAGAACCTGGCCAATGAAGGCCACAACGTCACTGTTGTTTCCAAAGACCTTCCCATGCGCGTCAAAGCCTCAGCCATGGGCCTGCATGCCGATGAATACCGCAACGAACTCGTCAAAGACTCCGGCTGGACCGGCATGGCCGAAGTGGAGGCCACAGAAGGCGAGATCACCACCCTCTACGGCCACGAACCCGTCTTCATCCCCGCTGCAGCAGAACTGCCCGTCAATACAGGGCTCGTGCTGCTCTCCAACCGCGGATCGGCCCTTGGCCGGGTTGGCTCCGACAAGCAGGTGCGGCTCGTCAAAGGCGACCGGGATGTCTTCGGTCTCCACGGTCGCTCAGCCGAACAGCGCCTGGCCATTGACCTCCTCATGGACCCTTCCGTAGGTATCGTCTCGATCGGCGGCCGCGCGGGAACGGGCAAGTCGGCGCTCGCGCTCTGCGCCGGCCTCGAGGCCGTCCTGGAACGCCGCGAACACCGCAAGGTAGTGGTCTTCCGGCCCCTCTACGCCGTGGGTGGCCAGGAACTCGGCTACCTGCCGGGATCCGAAGCCGAAAAGATGAACCCCTGGGCCCAGGCGGTCTTCGACACCCTGGGTGCATTGGTCAGCCAGGAGGTTGTTGAGGAAGTCATGGACCGCGGCATGCTGGAAGTCCTGCCGCTCACCCATATCCGCGGGCGCTCGCTCCACGACGCCTTCGTGATCGTGGACGAGGCACAGTCCCTGGAAAAGAACGTCCTCCTGACCGTCATGAGCCGGATCGGACAGAACTCCAAGATCGTCCTCACCCACGACGTCGCCCAGCGTGACAACCTCAGGGTCGGCAGGCACGACGGTGTGGCGGCCGTCGTCGAGACGCTGAAGGGACATCCGCTGTTCGGCCACATCACGCTGACGCGTTCCGAGAGGTCGCCGATTGCGGCCCTGGTGACGGAGTTGCTTGAAGGGGCAGAAATCTAAGAGGGGTACTGCCGCGGCTTGTTCACCAGAGCAAGCCGCGGCCGGGTCCGCCGTGCCGCAGGTCAGAGTCCCAGATACGATTTCAGCCCTTCGTGGCCTTGGACTGTGAGGGTCCAGTCGGGGCGTTTGAAGGTGGTGGGTATGAGGCGGACCTTTTGGACTTCTTCCACTGTGGCGCCCCAAGTGTGGCGGACGGTCCCGTTGGGTTCGTAGCCCAGGGTGGTGGAGACGCCGAGGGATTGCTTGTTCCACACTGCGGCTTCCGACTCGGCCACTTCCGCTTGCAGGTAATCGAACGCGTAGCCGACGACGGCGGCACGCATCTCCGTGCCGACGCCGCGGCCTTGTGCCGCTTGCTTCAACCAGGAGCCCGTGCGGACCGTCTTGAGGACACCGAAGTTCCTGGCTGCGATGTCCTGCACGCCCAGGAACTCATCGTCCTGCCAAACGCCGAGGAGGAGCGTCCAGTCGTCGGGCGTGAATCCCGCCCGGCAGCGCCAATACCACTGGGCCATGTTTGGGGCCAGTTCGTCGTTGGGCAGCTCGGACCATGGGGTGCTGAACGGGTTCCTGCCTGGTTCGTGGATGCCTGACCTTGCCGCAGCAACCGCAGCCGGGATGTCGGCGTCGAGAATAGGGCGAAGAACCAACCGCGGGGTAGCGAGGGTAAGTCCGAAGGGAGGCCAGATGTCTGCCAGCGATGTCATCGCCGTAGTCTAGCCGCAGTTGGGCGAAGCCCGTGGAGGGTCCACCCTGCCCGTCAGGCTGCAGGCCCGATATCCCAGGAAATATGCTGGCGCACGTCGGTCAGGTTCATGGATTCGGCCAGGAACAGGTCATCGAGCATGTACTCGTCAACAGCCAGGATTCTGAGCCAGTGCCCCTTGCCGCTGGTTTCCCCGTCAAGGGACTGGCTGGCAACGCAGACACCTGTCGCGGCATCAATCCTGATCAGTGTCCTCCCCGGATGGGCCAGCGGCTCGGCAGGATCCGAGGGTTTGTAGGTGCGTCCCCGGATCACCACGGTTTCGAGGGCGGGACGGCCCTCGTGGTCCACCATCCGGGGCTCGTCCATTGACACGGGATTCGCATCCGGGAACTCCAAGGGAGCCGGGGCGTTGCCGGCGAGTTCCACGGGATCCAGTGCGGCCGCCAGCCTCCCGTTGCCGAAGGACGGCTCTCCGTACGCGGCCTCGGGACGACGGCGGACGAGTCCGGCGTCGTCATGGACCGGAGTGACAAGGTGCGGCGGCAGCAACCACGAGCGCCGCGTCGCACTGACATACAGGTCATCCCGCGAATCGTTGATGCCGGTGGTGCTATGGAGCAGCTGACCGTCCGGCGTTTCGAGCCGAAGGGCTCCAGGACGCCTCAGCCACGCCCGCACGAGCGCTGCCCCGGTGCCCGGCCGTTCGAGGTATTCGAAGCGGAGGCTGTTCCATTTCCACGGTGAGGACCTGCACAGGTTGCGGAATGTGGAGGACGAGTCATTGAGGGGACTGCCCTGTGCGTTTGCAGGGTTGAATTCCGAACCAGTACCACCGAAACGCCCCATATCCACAGTTTACCTACGCGTCCACCAGTGCCGGGGGCCGGAATCGGGATAGCATCCGAGGGTGATCCGACGACTCGCAGAACTGTGGAATGCCTGCCCCGTGGGCTTCTGGCTGGTGCTGCTGGCGTGCGCCTACTACCTCGTCATGGCGGTACGGCTCACGGTCATCGATGTTCGCAGCCATCTGCTTCCCAACCGCATCGTCTTTCCGTCGTATGGGATCGCCGGCGTGCTCCTGCTCGCCGCTGCTGTGGCCGCTTTCGCGGTGCCTGGTACCGGGAGGGCTGCCGACGCGTCCCTGTTCGGAATTCCCGGGCTCGGTGTCATCGCAGGGGCAGCCGTGCTGTGGGTTTTCTACTTCGTGCTCAGGCTCATCCATCCGCCCGGTATGGGGTTCGGGGACGTGAAGCTTGCAGGCGTGCTGGGCCTGTATCTGGGGTACCTGGGATGGCAGCACCTCTTTGCCGGGACGTTTGCGGCATTCCTGCTGGGCGGGCTCTGGAGCCTGGCCCTGCTCCTCGCCCGGCGGGGAACGCTCCGCTCCGCGATCCCGTTCGGCCCCTTCATGCTCGCCGGTGCGGCTGCGGCCATGGTGCTGCTGCCTGCATGACGCCGTAAGCTGGCCCCATGGGTGCCCCTGAATCGTGCTCAAACTGCGGGAAAAAATCGGCCACGACCCCCTCTGGCTGCCTGCCGTCCGCGGCGTGGTCTTCGACGACGACGGCAGGGTGCTCCTCTGCCAACGTGCCGACAACGGGCATTGGACCCTCATCACCGGCATCCTGGAGCCGGGCGAGCACCCGGCGCCGGGGCTCGTCCGGGAGATCTTCGAGGAAACAGCCGTGGTGGCCGAGACGGAGCGGATCCTTGGGGTTGGGGTGGTGGGGCCGGTGACCTTCCCCAACGGCGACGAGTGCGACTTCCTGGACATCACTTTCCGCTGCCGCTACATCTCCGGCGAAGCCACGGTCAACGACGACGAATCAGTGAATGTCGGATGGTTCGGACTGGATGAACTGCCGGATATGAGTGCGGGAAACCTCGAGGCGATACGGCTGGCCACGGAACCCGAAGGTCCCGTGGCCTACCAAACAGAGGACTAACTGCTACCGGTGTGCCGCCCCGGCGGTTGGACGGTCTTTGTCAGCGTCATCTACGGCCGCCCCGGATCCGGGGTTGGCTGAGTCCAGGCGCTCGGCCTCCAGGCGTTCTGCTTCGGCGCCACCTACTGCCTCGCCACGGGCCACCATCCCTGCCGTGTCGGAGAGGGGAATCTGCTTGAGCGTGATGGCCAGCAGCAGGGCGATTCCGATGAAGGGAACCAGGTACCAGAACACCGGTGCCAGTGAGTTTGCGTACGCGTTGACGATCGCGTCCCGGAGCTGGTCCGGCAATTGGGACAGCGCCTGCGGGTCGAGGGTGCTGGTGGACCGGGATGCCTGCTCCACCGACGCGCCTGCACCGGTGAAAGCTTCCGTCAGGGACTCGGCCAAGCGGTTGGTGAAGATTGACCCGAACACAGCTACGCCCAGCGAGGCGCCAACCTCGCGGAAGTAGTTGTTGGTGCTGGTAGCGGTACCGATCTGGTCCGCGGGCACTGAGTTCTGCACCACGAGCACGATCACCTGCATGATCAGGCCAAGACCCGCTCCGAAGATGAAGAGCTGCACGCAGATGACGAAGATGGGCGTGTCCGCGGCCAGGGTGGTCAGCCACAGCATGGCGGCAATGGTCAGTGCGGCTCCCAGGATCGGATAGAGCTTGTACTTTCCCGTTTTGGAAATCCGGATTCCGGAGAAGATGGAGGTTCCCATGAGGCCCACCATCATCGGGAGCATGAGCAGGCCGGACTCGGCAGCCGATGTACCTGAGGACATCTGCAGGAACGTGGGCACAAAAGCGATGGCGGCAAACATGCCCAGGCCCAGGGTGAATCCGATGGCTGTGGCGTTGATGAAAATCGGGTTGCGGAACAGGCTCAGCGGAATGATGGGGTCCTCCGCCCGGCGCTCGGCCATGACAAAGGCGGCAGCGGCCACCACCATGCCCGCACCGAAGGCCCAGGTGAGCGGCGAGTCCCAGCCTTCCTCCTTCTTGCCGCCGAAGTCGGTGAAGAAGATCAGGCAGGTGGTGGCGGCGGACAGGAAGAGGACACCCAGGATGTCGATCTTCTTCTCTGCCTTCTTGTTGGGCAGGGTCAGCGTGAACCAGGCCGTGATGAAGGCTGCGATGCCGATCGGGATGTTGATGTAGAAGGCCCACTCCCACGTCAGGTGGTCGACAAAGAAGCCGCCCAGCAAGGGACCGGCCACCGCTGACAAGCCGAAGATCGCACCCAGCGGACCCATGTATTTGCCACGCTCGTTGGCGGGCACGATGTCCGCAATGATGGCCTGCGACAGGATCATCAGGCCACCACCGCCCAGGCCTTGGATGGCACGGAAAATCACGAAGCCCCAGAAGTCGGTAGCGAAAGCACAGCCGACCGATGCCAGGGTGAACAGGGCGATGGCTACCAGGAAGAGGTTGCGGCGGCCGAGGATATCGCCGAATTTGCCGTAGATGGGCATGACGATCGTGGTGGCCAGGAGGTACGCGGTGGTGATCCAGGCTTGGTGTTCCACGCCGCCGAGCTTTCCCACGATGGTGGGCATGGCAGTGGACACGATGGTTTGGTCCAGGCTGGACAGGAGCATGCCTGCAATCAGCGCGGAGAAGATGATCCAGATTCTCTTCTGGGTCAGCAGCAGCGGTTCGGCCGCTTTGGAGACAGTACTCATGGGAGGTCCTTCGAAGGTTCTGCGGATGTGTCCAGCGATTGTGAAAAGAGATTCCGGGCGGCCGCGAGGTTCTGGTCCAGCAGCTCGCGGTAGGGCCTGGTGTTGTCCTGCGAGAAGAACTGCTGGGCTGTCTTCTTGCTGACGGCACCGAAGACTGCCGCTGCCATGACAATCTCCGGGTGGTCGGGGGACAATCCCTCCCGCGCGGCGATCAGTTCGGTGAATTGCTGTTCCTTCGCCTCGCCCTCCAACGTCATCCTGCCCAGGAGTTGGGGCTCCGCCTTGATGGCAGCGATGAGCTGGTGGACTTCGGCGCGGCTGATGGTGGAGCGTTCCACGAGGTCCAGCGTCAGGCGGTAGAGGGCCGCCAGCAGCGTGCCGGAGATGCTGTCTTTCCGCCGGCGCGGATCGCGGTTGAACGACTCCAGCGCGTCGGGCGGCAAATCGTCGGAGAAAGCGCCGATCACGGCGTCTTCCTTGGAATGGAAGTAGTTGAAGAAAGTGCGCCGGGAAATGCCCGCTTCCTGGCAGACTTCCTCGACGGTGTAGCCGTTGAGGCCGTGGTCAGCCGTCAGGGAACGCGCGACGGTGGTGATCGCCTGCCGGGTGGCAGCGCGCTTGCGTTCACGCAGTCCGCCGTCAGTATTTTGCACTATTTTCCACAAAGTAAAGTTTTGCACTTCTTAATTAATAGTGCAAAAAGATGGCGGGGTGTCACTCCTCACATCCAGCAAGTACGACGACGGCCGGTACCTTCCGTGCGGAAGGTACCGGCCGTCGTCGTACTTTGGGTCTTGCTCCGGCAGTTATGCCTTGTGCGCCGGCGACGTCATGGTGGTGACGTCCAGGGCCTTGTCCAGGTCAGCCTCGGAAACTTTGCCCTCGCCTTCGCCGACGAAGCCGAGCTTCTCGGTAGCCTGGCGAACCGTCAGGCCTTCCTTGACAGCGAGCTTGGCGATCTTGGCGGCGTTTTCGTAGCCGATGTACTTGTTCAGCGGCGTCACGATGGACGGGGAAGCCTCGGCCAGGAAGCGGGCGCGCTCCACGTTGGCGGTAATGCCGTCGATCATCTTGTCGGCCATGACGCGGCTGGTGTTGGCCAGCAGGCGGATGGATTCAAGCAGGTTGGCCGCCATGACGGGGATGCCGACATTGAGCTCGAAAGCGCCGTTGGTGCCGGACCAGGCGATGGCGGTGTCGTTGCCGATGACCTGGGCGCACACCATGATGGAGGCCTCGCAGATGACGGGGTTGACCTTGCCGGGCATGATCGAGGAGCCGGGCTGCAGGTCCGGGATGGCGATTTCGCCGAGGCCGGTGTTGGGACCGGAACCCATCCAACGGAGGTCGTTGTTGATCTTCATGAAGGAGATCGCGATGTTGCGCAGCTGGCTGGAGCCTTCGATCAGGCCGTCGCGGTTGGCCTGGGCTTCAAAGTGGTCGCGGGCTTCCGTCAGGGGAAGGCCGGTGTCGGCGGCGAGGAGTTCGATCACGCGCTCCGGGAAGCCGGCGGGAGTGTTGATGCCCGTTCCCACGGCGGTGCCGCCCAAGGGAACCTCTGCGACACGGGGGAGAGCGGCGTTGATGCGCTCGATGCCGTAGCGGACCTGTGCTGCGTAGCCGCCGAATTCCTGGCCCAGCGTGACCGGGGTTGCGTCCATGAGGTGCGTGCGGCCGGACTTGACGACGTCCTTGAACTCAGCAGCCTTGCGTTCGAGGGATGCTGCCAGGTACTCCAAGGCCGGGATCAGGTCATTGATCAGGGCCGAGGTTGCCGCAACGTGGACGGATGTAGGGAAGACGTCGTTGGACGACTGGGAAGCGTTCACGTGGTCGTTGGGGTGGACCACCTTGTCGCTGCCGCCGGCGGCGAGGGCACGGGTAGCGAGCTCGGCGATGACCTCGTTGGTGTTCATGTTGGAGGATGTGCCGGAGCCGGTCTGGAAGACGTCGATCGGGAAGTCGCCGTCGTACTTGCCGGTCGCAACCTCATCGGCAGCTGCAGCGATTGCCTCGGCGAGCTCGCCATCGAGCACCCCCAGTTCGGCGTTCGCGAGTGCAGCGGCCTTCTTGACGCGGGCAAGTGCCTCAATGTGGGCGCGTTCCAGCGTCTTGCCGGAGATCGGAAAGTTCTCCACAGCACGCTGCGTCTGTGCGCGGTACAGGGCGTTCACGGGGACGCGAACTTCGCCCATCGTGTCATGTTCAATACGGAACTCAGTGGTGGAAGTCATGGGGCTAGCTTATGGCGATTGCGGGCTCCACCGAAAACCCGGAAGGCAGTGCTACGTGCCCCGGCCACGGGGCCGGGGCACGTGGTCCTAGACCTGTCCGATCGCGGAAACAAGGGCCGCCTGGCCCTCATCGAGCTTGTAGGAGAGGCCGATCACAGCAACACGGCCCTCTTCGATGGCGTCGGAAATCACACGTGAGCTGTCTGCGAGCCGATCGGCGGTCTGCTTGACGTGTTCCACCACCATCTCGTTGACGTCTTCCTGGCCGTTGCGCTTGGCGGTCAACACCGAGGGGGTGATGCGTTCAACGAGGTCGCGGATGAAGCCCGGCGGCATCTCTCCGGTTTCCACGGCTCCCTTGGTGGCCGACACGGCGCCGCAGCTGTCGTGGCCCAGGATGGCGATCAGCGGAACCTTGAGTTGACTGATGCTGTACTCCAGGGAGCCAAGGACCGCGTCATCGATCACTTGGCCTGCCGTGCGCACCACGAAGGCATCGCCAAGACCGAGGTCGAAGATGATTTCGGCCGCCAGGCGCGAGTCGGCGCAGCCAAAGATAACGGCAAAGGGATTCTGTCCCTCAAGGAGGGAGGAGCGGCGGGAAGCATCCTGGTTGGGGTGCTGGGATTCGCCGGAAACAAAACGTTCATTGCCCTCGCGCAGGCGTTGCCAGGCCAGGGCCGGAGTCAGATTAGTAGGCACCTTATTACTTTACGGGGCCGGTGCCGGGGAGCGGGAAGTGTTGCGAAACGATGTCAGGCCGCGGGTGCGCTGCTTGCGGCAGGTGCCTGGTCCGCGGATTTCACGACGGCGGCCGCCAGCTCCGCGAACTCGTCCAGGCTGGCAGTGCCGCTCAGGATGATGGTGGTGCCGCGGTATTCGAGCACCATGCTGCGCTTGTCCTTGCCCGAATCCCGCAGTTCCCACTCCTGTCCGCCCGCATTCCTGGTTCCGGTCAAGGGCAGGTTGCCGGTCTGCTGGAGGACCCAGGTGGGATTGGCCTGACTGGTCTGGGTGAGGCCGATAAACGCCTCCTTGGGCGTCAGGTAACCGACCTCCCAAGTGGGCACGCCGGTGGAGGTTCCCGATTCCCACCGCGCGTAGTTGGGGGTGAATGTGTCGCCCGTATCGGGTGTGACGGGTGTGAATCCGGCCACATCGCCGGCATTGCGCGCGGCAGAAGCAACGTCCACCTCCGGGCGGAAGCCTTCGCCCTTGGGCGCCGGATTCATCAGCACCACGGGAAGGAAAGCGAGGACGCACAGCACCAGTGCAATGACCATGCCGATCACCGAAGCGTTGGCCCGCTTGGCGGCTTTTGCCGGAATGACGGGTTTGAACGGGGCATCGGTGGCATCCGGGGCGCTGTTCCGGTGTGCCTGCGCACCGGCGGGGTTGTTGCCGGCGGCTGGCTTGTCCTGCGTTTCACTCACCCTTCCATAGTCCCTTATGGCGGCTCCGAACACACAACCGGCAACCTCACCGTCTGTTGTCCGGGGCGTGGTCATCCAGCGACTCCGCGGCGGTGCGCCGACTATGATCGTTGATAGAGGGACCCCAGGTCGCCTCGTGCAACCGTGTCCGGTCCCGTGAATCGTCACTCGAAGAAGAGGTTCAAGTGTCTCCTGCACCAATGACCCAGCAGTATTCCACGATTTCGCCGTCGCTCGCCGTCGGCACTGACGAGCCAGACCGCAACCTTGCGCTGGAACTCGTCCGTGTCACTGAGGCCGCGGCCATTGCCGGTGGCCACTGGGTAGGTTTCGGCGACAAGAACAAGGCCGACGGTGCCGCCGTCGACGCCATGCGCTCATTCCTCCACACTGTCCACTTCAACGGCGTCGTGGTGATCGGTGAGGGTGAAAAGGACGAAGCCCCCATGCTGTTCAATGGTGAACAGGTTGGCGATGGCACCGGCCCTGAGTGCGACGTCGCCGTCGACCCCATCGATGGAACGCGCCTCACCGCCCTGGGCATCAACAACGCCCTCGCCGTCCTGGCGGTAGCCGAACGCGGCTCCATGTTCGATCCTTCGGCTGTCTTCTACATGGAGAAGCTCGTCACCGGCCCTGAAGCCGCCGACATGGTGGACCTCCGCCTTCCGGTCAAGCAGAACCTGCACCTGATCGCCAAGGCCAAGGGCGTGAAGGTCAACCAACTCAATGTCATGATCCTTGACCGCGACCGCCACCGCCCGCTGGTGGAGGAAATCCGCGAGGCCGGGGCCCGCACCAAGTTCATCATGGACGGTGACGTGGCCGGCGCCATTGCCGCCGCACGTTCCGGTACCGGCGTGGACGCCCTCATGGGCATCGGCGGAACTCCCGAGGGCATCGTGGCCGCCTGTGCCATCAAGTCCCTCGGCGGCGTCATCCAGGGCCGCTTGTGGCCCACCTCGGATGAGGAAAAGCAGAAGGCCATCGACGCCGGACACGACCTTGACCGGGTCCTGTCCACCAACGACCTCGTCACCTCGGACAACTGCTACTTCGCGGCAACCGGCATTACCGACGGCGACCTCCTGCGTGGCGTGCGCTACCAGAAGGACCGTGTGGTTACCCAGTCGATCGTGATGCGCTCCAAGTCCGGCACGGTGCGTTTCGTGGACGCAGAGCACCACGCCTCCAAGTGGGAGACGTACGCGCGCAAGTAAGCCCGTAAAACAACAGAAGGACGGCAGGAGCATCCTGCCTTCCTTCTGTTGTTTTAGCGGAGTTTGTCGCGGAGGCCCCTGGCCAGTTGGTAGGCGCCATAGCGGAGTTTGTTGACCGGAAGGTCCCACGTGCCGGGGTAGGAGACCTCACGGCCGCCGAAGGACTTCTTGAACGCCGTGAAACCTGCCCATTTGTGGTCGGGTTCGTCCTCTGGCGCCACGCCCCAGAGGTCCACATGCTTGAGGCCCTTCTCCTTGGCGTCGGCCATGAGCGTCACCAGCAAGGGGATGCCTGCGCTGAGTTTCCGGTGGGTGTCGTCAAGTGCTGCGTGGGCGTAGACGCGGGTATCGGCGGAATCGTAGGCGAAGGCCGCGGCGATCGGTTCGCCGTCCAGTTCGGCAATGAAGAGGGTTCCGGCGCCTGCGGGCAGCAAGGACTGTGCCACGGTGGCCAGGTACTCGTCGCTTTGCGGTTTGAAGCCGTTACGTGCCGCTGTCAGGTGCAGGAAGTGGAGCAGGATGGAAATGTCTGCGGGGTCCTGTGAGGAACGGAACGTCACACCCTTTTTGTGGATGTTCCGGTAGAGGTTCCGGTTGGTCGGCTTCATGCCGGCAAGGACATCCTTGAAGTCGCCGTCAAGGTCAACCACCCAGCTCAACTCGGGCTGCTGGTTGACCGGCGCCGGACGCAGCCCCCGGGCGCGAAGGAGGGGGCCGGCGTCGGACGCTGCGAAACCCGCGTCCACGGGTTCCATGCGGACAAACACGGCATGTTCCTTGCGGGCGAGCTCCACCAGGGCGGCCGTGGCGGCATCAAAGGCCGTCACCGAGGTGGCCACCGGGCCGTAAGGTGCGTAGATCACCTTGCCCGCAGGATTCTTCTCCTCGATGGCGAGGAAGCTCCACCCCGTGCCCGAGCGCTGGTGGACGCGTCGGCCCAGCGAACGCTGCACCTCTGCCCACGCAGGTGTCTGCAGGAAAAACTCCACGCCTACTTCACCAGCCCCGTGGTTACGGCAAAGGCGATGCTGGTCTCTGTGGCGCCTTGAACGGAGTGCACGTTCACGGGGTTCTCCACGTCGGGGATGAAGGCGGCATCACCGCGCTGGAGCCGGAGGTCGCTCTTCGGGGAGTCCAGCACCACGGTGCCGGCAACAACCACGACGACGGCCGGCCCGGACTGTGCCAAAGGCACCGGTTCGGCGCCGGGTTCCAATTCGATGCGCTGCAGCTGGAACTCCTCGAACGGGGGCTGGTACAACTCCTGTCCGAACGGGGTACGGACCGCTTCCACACGGGGAACACCCAGCGATTCGAAACGGACAGTCCTGAGAAGCTCAGGGACGTCCACGTGCTTGGGCGTCAGACCTCCGCGCAGCACGTTGTCGGACGAGGCCATGACTTCCACGCCCATACCCTGGAGGTAGGCATGGACGTTGCCGGCCGGGAGATAGACGGCCTGGCCAGGCTGCAGCGACAGGTGGTTCAACAGGAGCGAGATGAGGACGCCGGGATCACCGGGGAAGGCCTCATTGATGCCGACCATGGCGGTCAGGGCGTCCTCATGCGGTTCCTGCGGGGCGCCTGCCCGGAGCACGGCCTCGATTTCCTGAATGGCCTCGGTGGATTCCGTGCCGCCCTGAATGAGTCGGGTAAACGCTGCCCGGAGCGCTTCCTCTTCCACGGGCAGGCCAAGGTCGGAGATGACACCCTTGATGATCTCCGGAACATCCAGGGCCGCCGATTCCAGCACGGAAGCCAGATGTTCAAAGATCGCCCTGGAGGCAGCGGGGGACCTGAACCCGCACAGCGCCCGGAACGGGGTCAGGGCAAAAATCATCTCGGGCTTGTGGTTGTCGTCCCGGTAGTTGCGGTGGGCTGCGTCTGCCGCGATGCCCGCTGCGTTCTCCCGGGCGAAGCCTTCCCGCGCCTGCTCCAGGCTGGGATGGACCTGCAGGGACAAAGGTTGGTCAGCGGCCAGGATCTTGGTCAAGAACGGCAGCCGCGGCCCAAAGGCGGCCACGCTCTCCCCGCCCAGGAAATGCGCGGGGTCCTTGGCGATCAGCGCATCCAGCGGCTGGGTGACGCCATTGGGATGGATGGCCGTGGACGGTGAATCAGGGTGGGCCCCGATCCACAGTTCAGCCTCCGGCCCACCTGATGCCGGCCGCCCCAGCAAGCCGGCGATCGCCGTCGTCGAACCCCAGGCGTAGGGTCGCAAAACATTCTCAATCTGGTACACGAAGGAAAGTCCTTATCGTCGCGCTGAACGTGGGATGGAGCGGCTGCGGGGCCTATAGGGGAGCGCACTGCCCGTTGGTTGCCACGAGGTCGCGGATGCCCTGCTCATCACCCTGGGCCTTGAGGCCATTAAGCAGCTCTTCCGTGATGGGGGTTCCATCGGGCGTGGTGGTGACCGGGGTGAAGTCAGTCGAACCCGGCGACGGCAGCTGTCCGGCAGGCAGGCCTGCAGCGAGGTCGCCACCGGCCATGACAGCGGATGCTCCCGGGGAGCCGTCCGTCACCAGGGAGTCATTCGCCTTCGGCGTGGCTGAGGGGGTGAGCAGTTCCTGCACCCGCGCGTGGATGAGGTCGAAGTCCGGCACGGTGGAGAACGACGCATCGAAGTCCGGCGGCCCGATAGTGAGGCGCTTGACGGGCTGGTTCTTGGACTTCAGGGCGAGGTCTACGAAACTGCCGAGCTGGCCGGAGGAGATGTTGGAGTCCACCACCTTGGTGCCTGCATTGGCAATGTCCTCGAACTTGGTCAGCAACGTGGCCGGATCCAACTGCCTGAGCATGGCTTGCTGCACGCACTGTTGGCGGGCGATGCGGGCGTAGTCATCCACGAATTCACGGGACCGCCCGTACCAGAGCGCCTGGAAACCGTTGAGGTGGACGTCGCCGGCGGGGATCCAGCCGTCGGGCATGCCGTGGATGCCGTTGGCCTCGTCGGTCACGGGACCACTGATGGGAACCCAGCCGCCGGCCTTGATGCGGATGCCGCCCATGGCGTCGATCAGCTTGGCGAAACCATCCATGTCCACCAGGACGTAGGCCTGGACAGTGATGCCAAGGGTCCCGGAGACGGCTTCAAGCGTTGCCTGCGCGCCGGGGTCGGCCACGCCCGGGTACAGGTCCTGGTAGTTGTTGGTGACCTCTGTATTGACGGCGTTGATCAGGCATTCATTGCCGCAGTTGTAGCCATCCGGGTAGACCTGGCGCATCGGCGAGTCCTCACTGAACTGCGCGTTCTGCAGGTTGCGGGGCACTGAGATGATGGCGCTTTCGCCGGTTTTGGCGTCCACGCTGATGACGGACAGGCTGTCCGGACGGCGGCCGGTCCTGTCGTCTCCGGCGTCGCCGCCCATCATGAGGAAGTTGTAGCGGCCGTCCACGGGATCGATGGCGGGGCCGGCATTGAAGATGCTGCCGATCGCATTGCGACTGACGTTCAGCACATAGGCCAGATATCCCAGTGAACCACTGGCGGCAAGGGTGGCCACCGCGAGGACCACGGCGATGATGGGCCGCATACCGGGGGCCAGGAGGGCGGGCCGGATGATGCGCAAGGTATTCAGGAACAGGAACGCCCAGCCCAGCGCCAAAGCCACCAGGACAACAATGATCACCAGCGACCCCACCGGATGGGTCACGATGCTCAACAGCATGGTCCGGTTTACCGCGGCGATGACCAGGGTCAGGATGCCCAGTGCCCACACGGTCAGGGTGACGCGCAGGGCCGTGCGCCCGAGCTTCCGGTCGCCGGCCACAATCTGGGCGCTCCCGGGAATGAAGAGGGTCATGAGGACCAGCACGAAGGCGCGCTTGGTCCGTACCGGAGCGCTGGCCCCGGACGGATAGCGGACAGGATCAGTCAGGGCACCGCCGGACTGATTCGGATTCTTGTGCATGGTGGTCATCCGCTGCCTTCCTAGCGGCTGCTCCGGCCCGAGGCGTTGGCAGGGGAGAAGACCTCTTCCACCTTGTTGCGCAGGTTCTCGCCCTTCTTCGTGGCAACGTCGTTCAGCTCCTGGGCGAAGCGCTGCAGGTCTTCGCGGAGGCGGGTGGCGAGCTCATCGGTTCCTGAAGCAAGCATGCGGACAGCCAGCAGGCCGGCGTTGCGTGCTCCGGCAATCGACACCGTGGCCACCGGTACGCCGGCGGGCATCTGGACGATCGACAACAGCGAGTCCATGCCATCGAGCGTCTTCAGCGGAACGGGGACGCCGATCACGGGAAGAGGGGTTACCGATGCCAGCATGCCGGGCAAGTGCGCGGCTCCGCCGGCACCGGCGATGATCACGCGCAGGCCGCGCTCATGCGCTGTCTGCCCATACCGGATCATCTCCGTGGGCATGCGGTGCGCGGAGACAACATCTGCTTCGAACGGAATGCCGAACTCGGCCAGGGCGTCTGCCGCGGCTTCCATGACGGGCCAGTCCGAGTCCGAGCCCATGACGAGCCCTACGAGGGGGGCTGGAGCTGCTGACGTCATTCGGTCTCCTCGAGGGTTGTCGATGCCGGTCCGCGGCCGTCGCGGATGATGTTTGCCACGGCGGTTGCGCGTTGGCGGACGGAGTCCGCATCCGATGCTGCGGAGCCAACAAGGTTGACGTGCCCGATCTTGCGTCCCGGGCGCACGGATTTCCCGTAGCAGTGGACCTTGGCTGCAGGTTCGTACGCCAGGGCCAGGGGGAAAGCGCTGAAAAGATCCTGGTTGTCGCCGCCAAGGAAGTTCTTCATGACCGTCACGGGCGCCAACGCGTCCGTGGCTCCCAGGGGCAGGTCCAGGACCGCGCGCAGGTGCTGTTCGAACTGGCTGGTGATGGCACCGTCCTGGGTCCAGTGGCCGGTGTTGTGCGGGCGCATGGCGAGTTCGTTGATCAGGAAGCCTGCGCCGACCCCGGGTGTTTCGAACAGCTCTGCTGCCATGACACCGGTGACGCCGAGCTCGTTGGCGATCCTCAACGCGGCTTCCTCTGCAGCCGCGGCGACCTCCACCGGGATGTTCTGGGCCGGAGCGATGACCTCATCGCAGACACCGTCCACCTGGATGGTGTGCACCACCGGCCAGGCGCGGGACTCGCCACCTGGCGTGCGTGCAACCAGGGCCGAGAGTTCACGGCTGAAGTCCACCTTGGCTTCTGCGAGCAGGGGGCTCATGGACTGGAACCAGTCCGCAGTGCCGGCCGCCTCATCGGCGGAATCTACAATCCTGACGCCCTTGCCGTCGTATCCGCCGCGAGGGGTCTTCAGGACAACGGGCCAGCCGATCTTGTCGCCGAACTCCACAAGGTCTTCCACGGTGCCGACCGCAGACCATTCGGGGTTGGGCAGGCCCAAACGGTCAATCGCTGCCCGCATGACCAGCTTGTCCTGGGCGTTCACCAGGGCATCCGGACCGGGCTGCACGTTGACGCCGGCGTCCAGGAGGGCACGCAAGTGGTCCGTGGGGACGTGCTCGTGGTCGAAAGTCAGGACGTCCACGCCTTTGGCGAACTCCAACAGGGTATCCAGGTCCTTGTAATCTCCGACCGGCGCGGTTGCCACGGCGGGGACGGCTGATACGTCCTCACCCTCGGCAAGTACACGCAGTTCGAAGCCCAAAGCGGTAGCGGGCGGGGCCATCATGCGGGCGAGCTGGCCGCCGCCAACAACGCCGATTACTGGAAAAGTCACAAGGTTCAGCCTACCGAACCGGCGGCTGGATCACTTATTCTGCCGCCCTCCCGGGCAATTTTCGAGGCTGTATTAAATGCCGCCGGGCCTGCTTTCCGGGCGTTCTCCCAGCCTTGTCCCGGGCAACGTTTGGAAATGGGCGCTAAAATGGACGTGGCCCACTGGCCCATCTTTACAACGGCCTGGAGGGTCATGATCACCACACTTGCAGATCGCATCCGCGGACTTGCCTCGCTTTTTTGGCGTGAGGTAGCCAAGTTCGGCGCCGTGGGCGGTGTTGCCTTCGTCATCGACTCCGCTGTCTTCATCTGGCTTTTTTCCGGGCCGATGCATGGCAGCGAAGTGTGGGCCAAGGCCATTGCCACCATCGTGGCCAGTATTTTCTCGTGGGTGGCCAACCGGTTCTGGACGTTCCGCCACCGCAAGCAGGCCAACGTGGTCCGCGAAGCCGTGCTGTTCGCCATCATGAACTTCGTGGGCCTGCTCATTGCCTCAGGTTGCGTCTGGGTGGCCAAGTACATCCTTGAACTCAACGACAAATTCTCGCTGTTCATCGCAGGCAGCGTGGTCGGCCTGATCCTCGGCACCATCTTCCGTTTCTTCGCCTACCGTTTCTGGGTCTTCAACGAAGAACTGGATGCAGAGCCCGCGTACTCGCACGACCACGAGATAATCGACCTGCACCACAAGCCCCGGACGGGCGCTGTCGATACCGTCGCTGCCGCACCGCACACCGGGGAACTGCCTTCGGTCAAGAACGGCTGACGCGCTCGTTCTCCAGAAGGTGTTCAGTCACCGGAACGTCCGGATGGACCAGCACCACTGACCCGTCCTGTTTCCATGCGCCCAAAGCGGCGGCCAATCCTGCTTCCAGTCCTTCGGACGCCTTCACCAGCAGTCGTACGCCGGTGTCCTGGGCGGTGGCGAAGCCGTCGAGCAGTTCCTCGTGACGGTGCGCCGCGCCGCTTCGGACGGCTCCGCGCCCGGTTTCCGGCTCGTTATGGGCCATGAACACGTCACCGTGGGAGCGTACTTCCGCTGCGTAGTCCACGACGCCGGCCGGCAGCTCGCCGGGCCAGCGCATGGCCAGTGCCGCCAGTGGCACGGCGACCACCGCGTCGTAGCGGCCTCCGGCACCGCCGTCGGGAGTGTCAGTGACCAACAGGTCCGCAGCGGTATCGTCGAAAACCACCTCCATGCCCAACTGCCAGGCAGCCAGCGCCCAGACGAACGATTTCCAATGCGCGGGCAGGTCCAGCCTCACGGATGTTCCTGGTTCGGCATCGAGTTCGTCCTGCAGCAGGTTGCTGGTTTTTGCCACCCAGTTGTCCAGGACACGTCCGGATAGCTCCACGCGCTCGGAATCCGGTCCGTACCAGGTCAGCCGTGGTGACGTTGAATGTCCGGAACGAAGGGCGGTCATCAGGTCTGCTGCCGGGATGCTCATGGGTCCATCTTGGCACGGAGCGGCTGGCCGGGACCCGCGCTCCTGTGAGATGCCGCACATAAGGTTCCGACGTGAAGGCCTGCGGACAGGGTAGTGAACGTCCACGGCGCCGGAAATTCAGCGAATGTTCAGCCAAGTGGCGTAAGGCTTCCGTTTTTCGCAGCGACGCGCCCGGCGGCACGCCGAAAATTGTTGGGCGTGGCGCATCCCACGTTTCTACAAAACCTTGATTATTATCCCGGCGCGGCTTGACTGGCGGGTAGTTACACACGTGTAATTAGTAATCAACGCCGCTGCATAGAGGACCGGAACACCGCCGGGAATCTGAAAGACATTCAGGCAGCAGCTGCAAACTCAGGAGGGACGCCATGGGGCAAGCGTTGCGTATCCAGGAAGATGCAGTCGTCGCAGAACACGCGTCGGTCAAGTACCGATCGCGGGAGGTGCCGGGGGATTGGTATGTGGACCCGGCGGATCCGGAAGCGGCAGAAAAATACAACCAGAACGTGCAGCAGTCGCTGGAGGACCAGGCAACTGCCCTTCTGGCCGCACATGAGGCTTTGATCGGGGATTTGCCCGATGGCGGTGACGAGGATCTCGACGATCCTCCCATGGAGCTGCACCGGCCGCTCGAAAACCCGGGGCAGCCGGTCTGGATCGGCCTCCCCACGCAGGACGGCTTCGATGACGAAGGCGAGCTGGGATGGCAGACCGACGCACTGTGTGCCCAGACTGATCCGGAGGCTTTCTTCCCGGAGAAGGGCGGTTCCACGAGGGACGCCAAGAAGGTCTGCGGGGCGTGCAACGTCCGGTCGCAGTGCCTTGAGTATGCTCTCGCGAATGATGAGCGGTTCGGTATTTGGGGCGGCCTCTCTGAGCGTGAGCGCCGCCGGCTGAGGAAGCGAGCGGTCTGATTCTTAAGGAAGTACGCGTCACCGCCGTCGTGGTTGCGCACAACGGCGGCGACTATCTCCCCAGGACCTTGGCGGCTCTGTCGAACCAGACGCGTTCGGCAGATGCCGCCATTGGCGTTGATACAGGATCCTCCGACAACTCCCCGGAACTGCTCCGTGAAGCGCTGGGCGCCGGCAACGTCACTGCCTTCGCGCATCCCAAAACCGGGTTCGGCGCCGCAGTCCAGGCCGGGCTGCGGGAGTTGGCGCCCGCAGGCGGTCCGCGCCCGGAGACCGTGGAATGGATCTGGCTGCTTCACGACGACGCCGCACCGGCGCCCGACGCTTTGGCCGAACTGCTGCACGCCGTGGAGCGCACCACATCCGTCACTGTGGCCGGTTGCAAGCAGCTTGGCTGGGACAACGAGCGCCACCTGGTGGACGTTGGCTTGTCCACCAGCCGATGGGCTGAACGGCTCACCCTGATTGATGCAGACGAGGTCGACCAAGGGCAGTATGACGCCCGTACGGACACCTTCGCCGTGAACTCGGCCGGTATGCTGGTGCGCCGCGATGTCTGGGAGCACCTGCAGGGGTTCGACCCGGCCTTGCCCGGCAGCGGTGACGACGTCGATTTCTGCTGGCGCAACTGGCTTGCCGGCAACCGTGTTGTAGTGGTTCCCAACGCACGGATGTTCCATGTGGAGAACCGGCCGCACGGGCTGGGCACCCCATCGGCCGCCCGTAAAGCCCAGATCCATATGCGGCTCAAGCACACGCAGTGGTGGAATGTCCCGTTCCAAGGTGTCGGAGCCGCGCTCGGTGCTTTGATCCGGTTGCTGCTCAGCATCCTCGTCAAGGAACCCGGTTACGGTTTCTCGCAATTCACAGCCACCATCGCAGCTTTGTCGCGTCCCGCGGCCATCGCCCGTGGCCGGCGTACGGCCGCACGTACCCGTGCGGTTCCGCGTTCCCAGGTCCGTGGGCTGCAGAAGCCGTCCCGGGAGGTTCGGGCGAACCGCCGGTCCTTGCTGGAAGCCATCCGTCCCGGCGAGGACAGCCCGGCCGTCACGGACCTCTTGGCGCCGGAACCCAGTGGCGACGCCGCAGACGATTTCGCGGCGCTGGCAACCAACGAACGCGGATGGGTGGGAACCGGCGCGGTAACGGCGGCCGTGATCGCCCTCGCCGCAGCCTTGGTGGGATTCCTGGGCCTCCTGCGGTCCCAGGCCGCTGCCGGCGGTGCCCTCCTTCCCGTGTCAGCTGCTCCGGGTGACATCTGGGCCAACGCGTCTACCTGGTGGATCCCCCTGGGAGCAGGACTTCCCGGTCACGGTGATCCCTTCGGCTACGTCCTGTGGGTCCTGTCGATTCTTGGTGCTGGAGACGGCAACGCCGCCATCATCTGGCTCCTTGTCCTGGCCATGCCGCTCTCAGCCGTGGCGGCGTGGTTTGCCGCCGGGGCCCTGACCACCAAACGCCGCTACCGGACTGTTGCTGCACTTGTCTGGGCGGGCGCACCTGCCCTGCTGGCGGCCCTCAATGAAGGCCGCCTTGGTGCGCTGATCGCCCACCTTCTCATGCCGCTGCTGCTGCTGGCGCTGATGCGTGCCTCCGGCTCGGGGATAGTGCAGCCGAGGTCGGCAGCGACGTCCGGGGTCACGGCCGGTCGCCGGCCCCAGCCGCTCCGGGGCAAGCCGGGAGTGAATGGAACACCGTCATGGACTGCTGCCGCTGCTGCTGGCCTGGCCATGGCCGCGATCTCGGCGTCGGCTCCGTCCTTGCTGGGCCCGATCACGGTAGCGATTGTGCTGGCAGCCGTGGTCCTCGGCCACCGCGGCAGGACACTGTGGTGGTCCCTCCTTCCCAGCCTCGCGTTGTTTGTTCCTTATGTTGTGTCCGTGCTGGACCGACCGCGGTCCCTGCTTGCAGATCCAGGTCTTCCGCTCACCTTCGAGGCCGCTCCGCTGTGGCAGCAGGTCCTGGGCCAGCCTCTGGCATTCGAGTCCGACGGCGGCCTGACCGGCTTGGGTGCCTTGGGACCCGGCGCTGTGCCATGGGCGCTGATCCTTGCGATCCTGGTTGGTGCGCCGGTGGTCCTGCTCGCTGTGGCTGCATTGTTCGTTCCGGGCAAGCGGGCCACGCTGGTCCGGGTTTTCTGGCTCGTGGCCCTGGGCACCCTGGCCAGCAACTGGCTGGTCGGCCACGTTGCCACCGGGGTCAACAACGATGTCATTGTGGGACCCTTTACGGGCCCGGCAGTCTCTGTGGCCATGATGATGTTCCTGGGGGCCGCCCTCCTCGGGGCAGAGAAGATCTTTGCCGGTGCTGCGGGAAGGAACACTGACGGCGCTCGTTGGCGCTTGCCTCTGCGGCGTACGGCCTCCGGAGCGGTGGTCATGGTCCTTATAGCGGGACCGCTCGCGGCGATGACCGCATGGGCGGGCAATAACATTGCCGAGCGCCCGGTCACCGGCTCCCAGCCAGCCGCGCAAGGGGGAGCTTCCGATAACCCGGATACGCCGCCGGGATCCCTCGGCGCGGCCCGCTTGGTGTGGCCGGTGGAGAGCAGCACCCTGCCTGCCACCGCCGTCGACCGCGGGACGGGGCCGGAGCGGACGCGGACCCTGGTGATCACCAGTGGTGAGCAGGGAGCATACACCTCCTCGCTGATGCGGGACGCGGGAACCACACTGGACACCTTGTCCACCATTGCATCTGCCCGGACGATCATGGGCGCTCCGGGCCGTGAGGAAATCACCACCGACGACGCCGCGACCTCCTCCATGCGACGCGCCGTTGCCACGATCGTGGCGAGCAGCGACGTCGATCCCCGTGCCGACCTGGAACAGCTGGGCGTCGGCTTCGTGGTGCTCAAGGCAGCCGACAACGCAGCACAGCTCACCGCGAGCAGGATCGACGCCGTCCCTGGCCTGGTGGCCGTCGGCCAGACGAATGCGGGCTGGCTGTGGCGGGTCACACCGCGCGGGGAGTCATCAGGTGCAGCCGCGGACACCGCGTACCGCGCCAGGATCGTGGATGCGGAGGGTGCTGTCATCGGAACGCTCCCCTCGGAGGAGATTACGGTGGAAGCCGACCTTGCTCCCGGCGCGGAAGGCCGGCGGGTGGTCTTGGCTGAGCGGGCAGACCCGGGCTGGACCGCGACCCTGGATGGCCGCGGACTGAAGCCGGCAACAGTGGGCTGGTCGCAGGCTTTTGAACTTCCCGCAGGAGGCGGAGAGTTGGAAATCCGGTACACGAGTCCCTGGGCGCCGTGGCTGGAAATCCTGCAGGCCGCCGTCTTCGGACTCACCGCGTTGCTGGCCGTACCCATGCCGGCGCGCCGTTCCCGAACGGGCATGTCGAGGGATGAAGTGTCCCTCCGTAAGGAGTACAGCAGTGTCTGACGACCCCCGGAAGACGGTCGGCCAAACCCCCACGCCGGATGACGGGCGGCCCGTAAAGGCCGCCCGGCCCGAAGACGCCCGGCAAAAGCGCGCCCGCGGTTCCAGCGAAACCCGGCCGGAGTCCCGGAACGGCAGCAGAAGCGGCCGCGGCTCCCGAACGGGAGTGGTGACAGGCGTGTTGTCCGCAGTAGTGATCCTTGCTGCCGGGGGTGGTGCGGTGGCCGCCGCCACCATGGTTCCCCAGCCTTCCGGTGGCACCGCCACGGACATCAGGCAAGCCGATGTCCCTGCTGGCCGCTCGCTGGGGGTCTGCCCGGAACAGGCACGCCTGGTCAGCGGAACCGTGGTGGGCACGGACGCCGATTTCAGCCCTGTCTCCACCACGGCATCCAGTGCACTCAACGCCGTAGTGCTCAGCAACCCCGCCGGTACAGTCCCGGGTACCAAGGTGACGTCGCTTGCCGGAGACCAGGTTGCCGAGATCGCCAAGGCACCCACGAGCACTCCTTCGCCTACGGCCGGTCCTCCGGTCCTTGCTGCCGGTACGGCGTCCATCAGCCCTGTCACGGCCCCGGCCGTGGTGGGTGCGGACCCCATCGGCAACGAGCAGGCGTCCCTTGCGGCCAATCTCAGCTACTCCGCTACAGACGGTGACTTGCGCGGTTCGGCAGTTGCCCCGTGCCAGCAGCCCGGGAATGACTCGTGGCTGCTCGGAGCGAACACCTCCCTGGGCCGCACGGCCGTCCTGAACGTCAGCAACGCGTCCGAAACCCCGGCCACAGTCAGCCTGGACCTCTTCGGGTACCAGGGACAGATCCAGGCGCCCGGGGCGAGGGGCCTCCTCGTAGCCCCGGGCACCACGCGCTCGGTGAACCTCGCCGGACTCGCCCCGGGCGAGGCCCAACTGGCCGTTCGCGTGCGCAGCACCGGTGGACCGGTGGCTGCCACGGTCCAGCAGAGCGTCCTGCGGGGCCTGGTTCCGGGCGGGGTTGAATTCCTGGCACCGGGAAACGGGCCCGCCAATCTCCAGGTGATGGCCGGCGTCGACATCCAGGACCCGGCAGCGCTGAAGGCGCTCAGCGGGAAGGCCGGATTCCCGGACGCCGTGCCCGCGCTCCAGATTGCCGTGCCGGGAACAGCTGACGCTGTAGTGCAGGTCCGGTTGTATGGAGCCAACGGCGAACGCAAGCTCCCCAGTGGGGGAGTTGTGACGGTGAAGGGCGGAACGGTGGCTACCCTCAACCTCGATGGCGTCCCAGCCGGAAGCTACACGGTGGCGGCGAGTTCGGATGTTTCCTTCGTGGCCTCCACCAGGGTCGCCCGCGGCTCCAACGCTGAGGAGGCTACGGACTTCGCATGGTCGCCGTCGTCCTCGCGGCTTGGCAGCCAGCACCTGGTGGCCGTGCCCCGGGACGGCCAGCGTTTCCTGGCTTTCGGAGTGCCCGAAGGCCGCGCAACCGTGAGCTACGCACCCGTGACGGACGACGGTGCAGTAGGCAAGGCAGTCGATGTGGACATCTCGGGCGGTACGACGTCCATGATCGAGTTGCCGGCGAAATCCGGTGAAGCTGTTGTCGCCGGGTATGTGGTCTCCGCCTCGGGCGACCCTGTGTACGGGGCGCTTTTCCTGGGCAAGCAAGGACGCAACGACGTTTCGGTGGTGGCTATCCAGGATGCCGCCGCAGGACTGGAGAAGGTCCCGGTGTCGGTGGGCTACTGAGCCTGCGGGCCGGCTGTTCCGCCGTTGTTATTGATAACGACGGCGGTACACAGGATCCAGCGTTTCCGGCGGTACCCCGAGCATCTCGGCCGTGTACTCCACCACGACGTCGTGGACCAGGTCCTGCAGCTCGTCGCGGGTTCCGGCCGTTTGCTCAACCACGCGGCGGTACACCGTGATCATGGGGGGCTCTCCGCGGCCTCCCGGCGTGTAGGCGCCCATCGGGGCCGCAGTTCCTGCTGAAACGAGCTGCTCGAGGTTGGGCGGAATCTCATCAACGGCGAACAATACGCCGTCCAACTGCTTTCCCCACATGTCCTGGAGGCGCTCGGCGGAGTCCAGGACCATGTCATCAAAGCGCTCGGCCCGTGTCCGGAAACCCGGAAGGCTCGGAAGCATCAGTTCTCCCCGCAATCCCCGGCCGTGACGGTTCCGCCGGCGCCGGCGGAAACCCCGGGCCTCGGAGCGAACGAGTCCCTTTGCCTGATCGCCATCGGCGTCAGCCCACCGGACCTGGAAGCCGGGAACATGTGGCTGTGACTGCATATATCGACTTTAGTCCGGCGAATCGCCCAACGCGACACCATGGGTACTGCCGCGCCGTAGCGGCCAACGCCTGCGTCATGACACCGCGTCGCAGGGGGCCAATGCACGGTTCCGGTGTCCAATGGCGCTAATCTGGGATGTTGTGGGTGCTATTCGCCAGTGTTCAAGGTCAGCCTGCCGCCAGTCCGCGGTGGCAACTCTGACGTACGTGTATGCCGATTCCACGGCCGTTCTGGGACCCCTGGCCACCTACGCCGAGCCCCATGCCTATGACCTGTGCGCCCAGCACGCAGAAACACTGACCGTACCCAGGGGCTGGGAAGTCCTCCGGCTTGCCATGCCCGGGACGCCACCCCAACCAGGACCCGACGACTTGCTGGCCTTGGCCAACGCCGTCCGGGAAGCCGCATCGTCGGCGCCCGAAACGCCCATCCGCACCAGCCACCCGCCTGTTGAAGCGCCAGTGGCTGAAGGAACCCGCCGGGGCCACCTCCGTATCCTGCGCGAGCCGTCCTGACCTGCATGTATTACATCGCCGGCTCCGTGCGGCGTGATGGTGCGCGGTAGGCTGGAATCTGCAGATAAATCCGCCAGCGGCGCACAACGGCGCCACCCAGGGAGCATCATCCATGCCTAAGGTCAGTCCTGAACTCTTGTCCATCCTGCGCTGCCCCGTGACGGGTTCGCCGCTGGTCCAGGAGGGCGAGGAACTCGTGTCCACCACCGCCGCCAAGGATGGCAAGCCGGTCCGCTACGGAATCGAAGACGGAATTCCCCTGCTCCTGCCGCCGGAACTGCGCGCCGCGGCTGACGCTGCATCCGGCCCGCACGCCTGACTTTCCTCCACCAAAACCACACGGTACCCCCTAAGGACTTCCATGACTTTCGACTACAAAGTGGCCGACATCAACCTTGCCGAGGCCGGCCGCCACCAGATCCGCCTCGCGGAGCATGAGATGCCCGGCTTGATGTCCCTGCGGGAGGAATTCGGCCCTTCGCAGCCGCTCGCGGGGGCACGCATCGCCGGTTCACTGCACATGACCGTGCAGACCGCGGTGCTGATTGAGACCCTCACGGCTTTGGGTGCCGAGGTCCGCTGGGCTTCCTGCAACATCTTCTCCACGCAGGACGAGGCCGCTGCCGCCGTCGTTGTTGGGAAGGGCACCCCCGCGGACCCGCAGGGTGTTCCCGTGTTCGCCTGGAAGGGCGAAACCCTGGAGGAATACTGGTGGACGGCCGAGCAGATCCTCACGTGGCCGGGCGCGGACAGCAACCCGGAACTGGGCCCCAACATGATCCTCGACGACGGTGGAGACGCGACGCTCCTGCTGCACAAGGGCGTGGAGTTCGAGGCTGCCGGCGCCGTTCCAGCCGCCACGGAGGATGACCCCGAGGAATACGCCATCATCCTGGGCGTTCTGCGCCGGACCCTCGCCGAAGATCCGCAGAAGTGGACCCGGACGGCGGCAAAAATCCAGGGCGTCACCGAGGAAACCACCACGGGTGTCCACCGGCTTTACCAGTTGGCTGAGCAGGGCAGGCTGCTGTTCCCGGCCATCAATGTCAACGACTCCGTGACCAAGAGCAAGTTCGACAACAAGTATGGAATCCGCCACTCTCTGCCGGACGGCATCAACCGTGCCACCGATGTCCTTATGGGCGGCAAGGTCGCCGTCGTGTGTGGCTATGGCGACGTCGGCAAGGGCGCCGCGGAAGCGCTGCGGGGCCAGGGTTCCCGCGTGGTGGTCACCGAGATCGACCCCATCTGCGCATTGCAGGCCGCCATGGACGGCTACCAGGTTGCCAGGCTCGAATCCGTCCTGGCCCAGGGCGACATCTTCATCACCACCACCGGCAACAAGGACGTCATCCTGGCCGAGCACATGGTGGGCATGAAGAACAAGGCGATCGTGGGCAACATCGGCCACTTCGACAACGAGATCGACATTGCCGGCCTGGCGAAGGTTCCCGGCGTGAAGAAGGTCGAGATCAAGCCGCAGGTCCACGAATGGGTCTTCGACTCCGGGTCTGACAACGAACGCTCGATCATCGTCCTGTCCGAAGGTCGACTGCTGAACCTGGGCAACGCCACGGGCCACCCGTCCTTCGTGATGAGCAACTCGTTTGCAAACCAGACCATCGCGCAGATCGAACTCTGGACCAAGAAGGACCAGCCGGCCGGCGAACGTGAGTACGAAAAACAGGTGTACGTCCTCCCCAAGATCCTGGACGAGAAGGTCGCACGCCTCCACCTTGCCGCGCTGGGCGTCGAGTTGACCGAGCTGAGCAAGGAACAGGCTGAATACCTGGACCTGGACGTTGCAGGCCCGTACAAGCCGGAGCACTACCGCTACTAATAGCCTGAAACACCCGAAGGGCCGGACACGCTGACCAGGCGTTGCCGGCCTTTCGGCTAGAATTGGATGTTCAGTATTGCTTGCCGGGGGACAGGAAGACGGAAACCATGACGGAAGTCGCCAAGCGCAAAACGGGCAGGATCCTCGCGATCGTGGGGATCTGCGCTGCCATAGCCGCAGGCGGTGTCGGCGTTGCCACCATCCCGGGTCTGCTGCCGGGGTCCGGAACCAACAGCGCCACCACCGCGCAGCCGACCCCCACGCCGGAGGCCAAGCCCGTTGAACTGGGTGTTACGCCCTTGGACGGAGCCGTCGAATGGAATCCAGTGGTCGGCCCGCAGATCAAGGCCGTCAACGGCAAGATCAAGGATGTCGTCCTGGCCCCTGTGGGCGGCGGGGAACCGGTCAAGGGCACCACGGGTCCCGACGGCACTACCTGGACCACCCAGGAGGTTTTGCAGTTCAAAACCCAATACAGCTACTCCTTTACTGTGGTGGATACCGCAGGCAAGGAAACCAGGAAGACCCAGACCTTCACCACGGTATCTGCGGCGTACGAGGCAGATGCTTCGATCTACCCGCGCAATGGTGCCGTGGCCGGGACCGGGCAGCCCATTGAAATCAACTTCAGTGAACCTGTGCTGGACAAGGCGGCCATGGAGAAGCGGGTAGGCATCACCGTTTCCTCCGGCCAGCCGGTGGCGTGGCACTGGTACTCGGACAAGAAGGTGCGGATCCGTCCTGAGGCCTTCTGGGCTGCGGGAACCACGGTCACTGTGGACATGAAACTGCTGGGCGTGGACTTCGGCAACGGCATGATCGGAAACGGAGACGTCACCTCCACCTTCACCACCGGGCCGCAGCGCATTGCCGTAGTGGACGACAAGACCAAGACCATGAACGTCTACATCGACGGGCAGTTGGCGCATACGGCTCCGGTTTCCCTGGGCGGCGAGGACTGGTTGTCGCCTACCGGGTACGCCGTCATCATGGAACAGGAGCGGCATTCCAACTTCAATGCCGGGACCATCGGCCTGAAGCCCGGAGACAAAGGGTACTACCCGCCGTTGGTGGTGGAGTACGCCAACCGCCTCACCTGGTCCGGGGTCTACGTCCACCAGGCACTCGAAGCTGCATGGAGTTCCATCGGCGTGGCCAACGTCTCGCACGGCTGTGTGGGCCTGCTGCCCAAGGACGCCGCGTGGTTCTTCAACAATATGAAGACCGGCGATGTGGTGCAGATCCTCAATACGGGAGCCCCCGCGGTTGAGCCGCTGGAGGGCTTCGGGGACTGGAACATTCCCTGGGCCTCCTACGCCCAGAGGTAAGCCGCTGCCTAACCGTCAGTGAACGGAAGGCGGCTCAGCCGGGCGCCAACGGATGAATTGCGTTGCTCGGCCTGGCGCAGGCGGTTGAGTTCACGGTTGCGGCGCTCCCCGAGCACTGCCCCGATGTAGTCCTCGGGAAGTGTGCCGGCGGGCGGGGGAGGAGCCACGAAACCTGCCAGTTCAGTGGCCAGCGATCCGGCCATCCTGCTGCGCGAGGTTGGTGCCATCAAATAAGCCTGCTGCACAAAAGTACCCGCACGCCGCGCGGTGGCGTCCGGCACCCTCCCGATATCGGCCATGGATACCCATGCCTGCAGGTAGGGCGGGGCCGCCGGCAGGATCCGCGGCACCGAGGGGACGCGCTGCCGGAGGGAGTAGGTACCGGCAACAACGTCGCCAAGGCGCTTGGACCGCTCGTTGAACAGCGCCACAGCGATGGCCAGGCCTCCGAACGTCAGGTAGACCTCCAGGAATCCAAGGAGCCCCCGGATGACGGCATGCCGGAAGCGGATGGCGCCGCCGTCGTCGCGCACGATCCTGAGTCCGGCAGCCAGCTTGCCCAACGACCGCCCGCGGGTGAGCGTCTCCACTGTGACCGGCACGATCACGAAGGAAAAGACCACGCTGAAGATGATCGCAGCCCGCATGGCGGCCTCGTCCCAGTCTTCTGAGGCCATGGCGATGAGGATGATGAGCACGACCAGCAGAATCACGTGGACGATGACATCCAGGATGAGGCCAAGGGCCCTCGCGGCGAATGAGGCCGGGCGAAGTTCCAGGACAACTGCCTCGCCAGTGATGATCGAACTCAAGACCGCCCCCCGGTTCTGCTTTGTCCGGGTCCGGCTGATACCGACCCCTGCAGCACGAGTCTATCTCTGCCTCCGGATGGACGCCCCCGGGCCGGCAGGGATTAGTGTGGTGGCGTGGACATCGATGCCTTCTCGGCGGTGCATGGGGAAAAATGGTCGCGGCTCACGCTGCTGGCCCATAAGCGCAGGCTGACCGGGGCTGAAGCCGACGAACTGCTGCGCCTGTATCAGACAGTTTCTGCGCACCTTTCACTCATACGGTCGGTGGCACCGGAATCGGCCGTGTCGTCGTCGTTGTCCGCAGCGCTGGCGCAGGCCCGCACCCGCTTCACCGGTGCCCGTTCCAACTTCATGGAGGACCTGGCCCGGTTCTTCGTGATCTCCCTCCCGGCGGCTTTCTACCGCATCCGCTGGCTGACGGTGTGGTGCGGGGTGTTCTTCGTTGTGGTCGGAAGTGCCTACGCCTTCTGGATCGGAACGTCCACAGAGGCGCTGCGCGCGGTGGCGAGCGAGGAAGAAGTCCGCCGCTATGTGGAGGAAGACTTTATCGATTACTACTCCGAGAACCCTGCTGCCTCCTTCGCCGGCGCGGTCTGGACGAACAATGCCTGGATTTCCGCGCAAGCCGTTGCCTTTGGCATCACCGGCTTCTGGGTCCCCATGATCCTGTTCCTCAACGCCCAGGGCGTCGGAGTCGCCGCGGGCCTGTTCGTGGCCACCGGGAAATTGGAGATCTTCTTCAGCTACATCCTTCCCCACGGGCTCATGGAACTCACGGCCGTGTTCATTGCCTGCGCAGCCGGCCTGAGGATTTTCTGGGCCATGGTCCGCCCGGGGCCGCGGACGCGGATGCAGGCGGTGGCCGACGAAGGGCGCTCGCTGATCACCGTGGCTTTGGGGCTCGTGCTGGTCCTGCTGGTGTCCGGCGTGGTGGAAGGCTTCGTCACGCCAAGCCCGCTGCCTGTCTGGGCGAAGATCGCGATCGGCGCGCTGGTGCTCGCCGCGTACTGGGTCTATACCCTGGTTTTGGGACGCAGGGCTTTCCGCTCCGGCGCCACCGGCGACCTGGACGCCCACGACGCCGGGTACCGCGGCATCGCTGCCTAGCACCTTACAGTTGCGTTTCAATGTGGCGGCCTGCGGGGTGGCAGAGCGTGTCAGAGCAAGCCCTGACTGTAGGCTCGAATGCAGACAAGAGAGCCGGCAATGTTCGAATGCCGGTCGATGCCTACGGAAGTGGAAACGCTGTGAGCGAGAAGACCCCCAAACCACAGGAACCGGATACGGACGTCCATGACGACACCGAGGAACCGGCCTTTGACTGGATGAAGCCGAAATCATCCAGTGGTTCTTCCGCGGCAGCTTCTCCGGCCTCCGCCGGGCCCGCAGCGGCTGCCTCGTCCACTGTGCCCGATTCGGGGCAGGCGCCAGGGCAAGCTGTGACCGGACAGCCCGAAAGCCGTGCCGACCGCAAAGCTGCCGAAGCCGCGGATGCTGAACCCGAACCACCGCTCTTTGCCGACACCGTAGCGGCCACCGGAGAACAACCGCGGCACTACTCTGAGTCACTGCCGACGTCGGCGCTCCAGGTGCGGCCACCGGAGGACGAAGTCGCCCGCCGCAACGCTGAACGGGAGCAGGCAGCCAAGGTCAAACCCCTGGGTCCGCGCATCTTCCAGGTCCTCCTCGCCGTTTTCTACCCCATCATCCTGCTCGTTCTCGCAGTCCGGGCCGTCACCAGTCCGCTCTTCCTTTGGGTGGAGTACAACCGGCCGGGATTCCCTGGCGACGGCTACGGCTTCAGCACGGACGACCGCATGACCTACGGATCCTACGCCGTGGACTACCTCAGTAACTGGGCCGGCCCGCGATACTTGGGCGGGCTGGTCAACCAGGATGGCGGAAAGCTGTTCAAGGACAGCGAAGTTGCCCACATGGCCGACGTCAAGCTGGTCATACTGTCGTCCTTCGGCGCGGGACTGCTCCTCATCATCCTCAGCATCATCGCCATCCTGTACTTGCGGAAGCGGAGCCAAGGCGGCGTACGGCGTGGCCTGTTCGCAGGATCAATCGTCACGCTGGCCATCATCATCGGCTTGGCCGTCCTTGCCACGCTGAGCTGGCAGACCTTCTTCACCGAGTTCCACCGCATCTTCTTCGCCAGCGGCACATGGACCTTCGCCTTGGAGGACACCCTCATCCGCTTGTTCCCGGGACAGTTCTGGGTGGACGCGGGGATCGTGATAGCTGCACTGGTCTTCCTGGCAGCGACGCTGACCTTCATCCTGACCTGGCCCACGCGGAAGCGCCGTGGGTTGGGCGCGAAGCAAGAAGGCAAAGAGGAAAACGATGAGGCTCCGGAGGAGGGCCCTGAGGTGGCCGGCGTCCGCTAGCCATTCACAGCTTACGAATATCCGGGTGCAGCCTCTTCCGTTTCGTTCGGAGTTGCTTGACGAGCCCTCGCACCCGGTTCAGGAATAGCGCCCGTAGTTCGCCGTTCGGAGCTACGGAGCTGAAGACAACGGCGAGCATCACTGCCGCGTCCAATCGGAGAATCAGCCACGCGCGGACGGTTCAGATACGCGCACGTGGTGGTTCATTTCGCGTAAAGCTTTTCCACCGCCCCGGAGAAGTCCTTGACCACGGCGGCGCGCTTGAGTTTCAGCGACGGTGTGAGGTGCCCCGATTCCACAGTGAGCTCGGCATTGATGAAGCCGAACTTCTTGATGGACTCCGCTGCGGATACCAGCGTGTTGGCCCCATCCACTGACGATTGCACGGCTGCACGGACGCGTGGATCCCGGGCAGCGTCTGCAGGGGAGAGAAGCGGCACTTTGTTCTCCTCGCACCAGTCGGCCAGGCCTTCGGCGTCAAGGGCCACCAGGGCAGCTACGAAAGGACGCCCGTCGCCTACCACCACCGCCTGGCCCACCAACGGGTGCTCCCGCAGTTTTTCCTCCAGAGGTCCGGGTGCCACGTTCTTGCCGCCGGCCGTGACCAGCAGGTCCTTCTTCCGGCCCGTGATGGTCAGGAACCCGTCCTTGTCCAGCTGGCCGACGTCGCCGGTGCGGAAGAATCCGTCCACGAAAGCCTCTGCGGTGGCCTGCTCATTGCCATGATAACCCTTGAAGACGCCGATTCCCTTAACCAGGATTTCACCGTCGGAGGCAACCCGGATGGTGGTACCGGGCAGTGGAATGCCTACCGTCCCGATGCGGGACATGGTAGGCGTGTTGACGGTGCAGGGGGCGGTGGTTTCCGTAAGCCCGTAGCCCTCCAGGACGGGTACGCCCGCGCCGTGGAAGAAGTGGTTCTCCCGAAGGCTGAGCGGGCTGGCGCCGGAGACCGTGTACCCCACGGCACCGCCAAAAGCGTCCCTGACCCGGGGGTAGAGGAGCTTGTTGAACGCCTTGTGCTTCAAGCTGAGCAACCAACCGGGGCCGCTGCCCTCCCCGCGTGAGGCGAGGTCTGCCGCCGTCGAATATTCCACGGCGGTCGCCGAAGCTGCGGCAAACAGCGCCGCTTTTCCGGACATGGCGGCCTTGTGGGCTGCGCCGGCGTAGACCTTCTCAAAGATTCTGGGCACGGCCAGCAGGAATGTGGGTTTGAAGGCTCCGAGGTCGGCCATGAGGCCATTGGCTCCGGCGCTGTGTCCCAAGGTGACTCCGGCAGTCAGGCAGACGACCTGCACAGCCCGTGCCAGCACGTGTGCCAGGGGGAGGAACATCAAGGTCCTGGCGCCCTCCTGCATCAGGAGTTCGGGGAGGAACGGGATGACGTTCCTGGCCACGAGCACGAAGTTGCCGTGGGTTATTTCGCAGCCCTTGGGGTTGCCGGTGGTCCCGGAGGTGTAGACGATGGAGGCGACATCTGCCAGGTTGGCTTTGCTGCGTTGCCGTTCCAGCTCGGCATCGGTGATACCGCTCCCGACGGCGGCCAGGCTGGTCAGGTTATGGGCCTCGCCTTCCTGCTCCATCCGGATGATCGTCACGGGATCGTCACCGAGGGCAGCCGACTTTTCCACCAGCGCGTGAACCATCGCGCCCTTCCCGGCGTCTTCGACGAAGATGCGGCGCGCGCCGGAATCCACGAGGATCCACTCGATTTGGCTGGTCGAGGACGTCTCGTAGATGGGGACGGTGACGCCGCCCGCCATCCAGATGGCAAAGTCCACCAGTGTCCACTCAAAACTTGAGTGGGACAGGACAGCCACAGGATCTCCTGGAGCAACACCACCGGCGATCAGCCCTTTGGCCAGTGCCTGCACATCGGCCAGGAATTTTGCCGCGGGTACGTTGAGCCAGCCGTTGGGAGTCTTGTGGGCGTACAGGATCCCGTAGGGATCCTTGTGGCAGCGTTCCAGAAGGAGGTCCGTCACGTTGGAGTCCTCGCCGGCCTCCACCAAGAGTTCCGTGCTTGCTTCCCTCACTACCCTGATCACTTTCTGCCTGGATGGGTGTCTTGTACCCGGCTCCTTCGAGGTTCCCCGCGTGTCCAGCCTAAATCCACGACGGCATCCACATACGCATCCGCCACTCCTGGTAGCTGACTACTTCGGCCGTCAGCACAGGGTAGAAGAAGGCCGTAGCCATCACGGCCAGCACCACAACGATGGCGAGCATGTAGAGGCCGGAGCGCCTGCGCCAGGGTGGATCGCTGCTGCGGCCGAGCACCAGCCCCAGGACATAGGTCACTGCCAGCACCAGGAACGGCTCGAACGAGACTGCATAGAAGATGAACATGGTGCGTTCGGGGTACATGAACCACGGGAGATATCCCGCAGCGACGCCTGCCAGGATGGCCCCGGCCCGCCAGTCCCGGCGGCCTGCCCACCAAAACAGCAGGATCACCAGGGCGATGGCGCCACCCCACCAGACAATGGGGTTGCCCAGGGGAGAGATTGCAGCCGAGCACGTTTCCACCACACAGCCCGCCGTCCCCTGCTTGGGGGACTGGTAGTAGAACGAGGTGGGCCGCCCCATGGCCAGCCACGTCCAGGGGCTGGATTCATACGGGTGGTCGGAGCTGAGGCCCTGATGGAACTTGTAGGCTTCCAGGTGGTAATGCGCAAGCGATCGTACCGGGTTGGGCAGCCAGTCCCAGCCCGGCGCCGGATTGGTGACCGCCCACTGCCGGTAATACGCATCCTTGGACAGGAACCATCCGGTCCATGTGGCCGTATAGGTGACGGCCATCGCAGGGATGATGGTCAAGAATGCCGGAATGCCGTCTTTGATGATCGCGGCACTCGGCCAACTCCGGATGCCGGCAATCCGGCGTGCGCTCATATCCCAGAAGACCGTCATCAGGCCGAAGGCCGCCACGAAAAAGAGGGCTGACCATTTGGTGCCCACGGCCAGCCCCAGGCATATACCGGCCACGAGACGCCACCAACGCATGCCCAGCCAGGGACCGGACAGGAGCTGGACCGCCGTGGGCCGCTTGCCGGGCGAAGCAGCCGCTTGCGCGGCGAGCCGGGCTGCCAGACGACGGCGGCCGTCGTCGCGGTCCAGCAGGAGCGCACCGAAGGCGGCAAGGATCCAAAAGGCGAGGAAGATGTCCAGCAGCGACGTCCTGGACAACACGAGGTGGTGGCCGTCGATCGCCAGCAGCAGCCCGGCGACAGCGCCAAGGGTGTGCGAATGGAAGAGTTTCAGCGCGATCAGTGACACGAGGAATACTGTCAGCGTGCCCGTCAAGGCCGCGCCGAACCGCCATCCGAAAGGGTTGTCCGGCCCAAACAGCCACATACCGAATGCGATCATCCATTTGCCGACGGGCGGGTGGACTACGTATTCAGGGGTGCTCAGGAGGACATCGGGGTTGCCGGCGTTGAAGGAGTCGTTGGCTTTGGCCGGCCAGCTGCGCTCGTAGCCGCTGACCAGATAGGAGTAGGCGTCCTTGACGTAGTAGGTCTCGTCGAAGACCAGGCTGTGCGGCGTTTCAAGGCGGAAGAAGCGGAGGATTCCCCCGATGGCGGCGGTGATGGCCGGGATCAGCCAAAACCATAAACGCAACGACGGCGGGTAGTCCCGCCAGCTTTGGATCCCGCCGATGAGCCTGGTCCGCAATGCTTCCGCGGTGAAGGCTTCGCTTGGCCGCTGCACCCACCGATGACCTTCAAGCCCGCGTCCGTGGCCAGGCCCGCCGCCCAAGGCTGACCCCAATGGCTGCCAGGCCATCAGTTTCCTTACCGGTTGATGGGCTACAAATCCTTGTGCCGTCGCCTCGGGCCCTTTGGGCGGGGACGGCGTCACGGGAGTCCCGGAATCTGTATCAGGAACGGACGACTGGTTCACCCGCCCATGCTACCTGTCGATTCTTGGTGCAAAGCTGAAATGCCGGTCGGCCCGCGCGGGCACTAGGCTTGGCCTGTGGAAAAAGAACGTAGTGAGCCTGCTGAGGCGTCCTTGGACAACGAGTTTCCTGAGGACGGGCTGGAAGCGCCCGCACAGGCTGACGGCACCGGGACCGGCAGGATCGTCCTGGCGGCGACCCCGATCGGGAACGTGGGCGACGCTTCGTCCCGCCTGATTGAGCTGCTGGGCAGCTCCGACATCATTGCTGCCGAAGACACCCGCAGGCTGCACCGGCTGGTCCATGCCCTGGGGGTCGAGGTCTCCGGTCGGGTGATCAGTTACCACGAACACAATGAGGCCACCAAGACCGGCGAACTCCTGGAACAGGTGCGCGCAGGCAAAAGCATCCTCATGGTCAGCGACGCCGGAATGCCCGCAGTATCCGACCCTGGGTTCCGCTTGGTGGAAGGCGCTGTCGCTGCCGGGCTCACGGTCACCGCAGTCCCTGGCCCATCGGCTGTGCTGACGGCCCTGGCGTTGTCCGGCCTGCCCACGGACCGTTTCTGCTTCGAAGGTTTCCTGCCGCGCAAGGCCGGTGAACGCAGCTCCCGCCTGGCCGACCTGGCCGACGAACGCCGCACGATGGTGTTCTTTGAAGCGCCGCACCGCCTGGAAGTGATGCTTCGGGCCCTGCACGAACGCTTTGGCCCGGATCGCCGCGGAGCGGTCTGCCGTGAACTGACCAAGACCTATGAGGAAGTCATCCGCGGAAGCCTGCGCGAGCTGCTGGAATGGGCGGAGACCAACGAGGTCCGGGGCGAGATCGCCGTGGTGGTCGGTGGTGCACCTGAACAGGCCCCGGCCAAGCCCGAGGACCACGTTGCCGCCGTCAACGGGCTCGTTTCCCGAGGCATCCGCCTGAAAGAAGCCGTGGCAGCGGTGGCCGACGACGCCCGCATCAGCAAGCGGGAGCTGTACGCGGCGGTGCTCGCGGCCCGGTGACAGCCCTGTGCAGCTGCACAAATTGAGAGGCGCGGGGCAGTGCGCGAAGGCGTAGACACTGCTTCCGGCCGGGCAGTACCGTGGCAGTAATTCAAGCCACTTCTGGCAAGGAACCCTAGTGGTGCAACACTCCAAAAGCACCCAAGACGAAGGAGTCGCCATGACTGTCACGGTTGAGCGCGAAAGCGAACTGCTGGCTTCCGTCCCCACTGGCCTGCTGATCAACGGTCAGTGGCGTCCGGCGGGATCCGGAAAGACTTTTGATGTTGAGGACCCGGCCACGGGCAAGGTCCTGCTCAGCATCTCCGACGCCGGTGCCGAAGACGGTGCCGCAGCCCTGGACGCGGCTGCCGCCGCACAGGCTGACTGGGCACGCACCGCTCCGCGCGAACGCGGGGAAATCCTGCGCCGCGCCTTCGAACTCGTCACGGAGCGCGCCGAGGACTTCGCCCTGTTGATGACCCTGGAAATGGGCAAGCCGTTGGCCGAAGCCCGCGGCGAGGTTGCCTACGGTGCCGAGTTCCTGCGCTGGTTCTCCGAAGAGGCCGTCCGCGTATCGGGCCGCTACTCCGCCGCTCCGGACGGCAAGAACCGCCTCCTCGTGCAGAAGAAGCCGGTTGGCCCCTGCCTGCTGATCACCCCCTGGAACTTCCCGCTGGCCATGGCCACCCGCAAGGTGGCCCCGGCCGTCGCCGCGGGTTGCACCATGGTCCTCAAGCCCGCAAACCTGACCCCGCTGACCAGCCTCCTGTTCGCCCAGGTCATGCAGGAAGCAGGCCTGCCCGCCGGCGTCCTGAACGTCATCCAGACCTCCACCGCCGGCGCAGTCACCGGTCCGTTGATCAAGGATGACCGCCTCCGCAAGATCTCCTTCACCGGCTCGACGCCGGTGGGCCAGGCCCTGATCCGCGAAGCCGCGGACAAGGTCCTGCGCACCTCCATGGAACTGGGCGGCAACGCACCGTTCGTCGTCTTCGAGGACGCCGACCTGGACAAGGCAGTCGAAGGTGCCATCGCAGCCAAGATGCGCAACATGGGCGAAGCCTGCACCGCAGCCAACCGCTTCATCGTCCACGAGTCCATCGCCGACGCCTTCGCTGAGAAGTTCGCGGCCAGGATCGGTTCGCTCACCACCGCCCGCGGCACCGAGCCGGAGTCCAAGGTCGGTCCCCTGATCGACGGCAAGGCCCGCGACGGCGTCCACGCCCTGGTTGCCGACGCCGTGGCCGGTGGCGCCGAGGCAGTCACCGGTGGTGCCGCCGTCGACGGTCCCGGTTACTTCTACCAGCCCACCGTGCTGAAGAACGTCGCCGAGGACGCCCGCATCCTGCAGGAAGAGATCTTTGGACCGGTCGCCCCGATCATCAAGTTCTCCACCGAGGACGACGCGATCCGCCTGGCCAACAACACCGAATACGGCCTGGTGGCCTACGTCTTCACCAAGGACCTCAACCGTGGCCTGCGCGTCAGTGAGCGCCTCGAGACCGGCATGCTCGGGCTCAACGCCGGCGTCATCTCCAACGCCGCAGCACCGTTCGGTGGCGTCAAGCAGTCCGGGCTGGGCCGCGAGGGCGGTTCCGAAGGCATCGAAGAGTACCTCTACACCCAGTACGTAGGTATCGCGGACCCGTACGCCGACTAGGCATCGCAGGATCCGCATCCGCCGCTCTCGCAACAAGAACGGCCGGCACCGGTAAGGGCCCGGCACTGGAACCACAAGTTCCGGTGCCGGGCCCTTGCCCATTCGTAGGCCTGGTGTTGCCTAGCGGCGCTGGGGGAGAAGGCCGCGGGCGGCCCGTCCGGAACGCACTGCCGCACGGCCCACGTGCCGGGCCCCGGAAGCCACAGCGCGGAACGGCGCCCCCAGGGCGTGGACCCACCGGCGCATCAACGACGGCGGCAGCCAGGTGGCGCGGAAGCGGGCCACCCAGCCGGCGTTGTTCCGCAACGATTGACGGACGACTCCGATCCTCGCCGATGCTGCGGAAGGGACCACTGCGGAACGGCCGTAGCGTTGCCTCTCGAAGTCCGATGTGAGGGAGGCAACCGCTGTGTGTGCGGCGTCGTCCAGTCCTCCCGGCTCTCCCAGAGCCCTGCTGGAGCGCAGGCGCGCCGAGAAATGTCGAGGAGTTTCACTCGGTCTGGACGGCACCCCGAAATCGGTGGCAAGGTCCTGGAGTTCCGCCCAGGCCAAGGCGGCCGAAGGATCCTGGAAACCCGGCGGGCGGCTTTCCACGGGCGGGCCGCGCCGGTTGAGCCGCCGCCTGCGGACCACGGTCCTGCTGAGCCACGGAGAGGCCAGGAACGCGAGAACCAGGACCACGGCGCCGGCGGTAGCCAGAATGCCGGGCAGCGGATCGGGCGCCGCTGCGGTGCCGGCCGGAGTACCTGTCGGCGGCAAGGGAGCAACTGAAGGGGCGGGCGTGGCCGGTGTGGAAGGAACCTCTTTCTCGTCCGCGTTGGTGCTCAGGTTGCCGGGCACGGACGATTCAGTGGCGTAATCGGGAACAAAACCCCGCGACGGGGTGGGCTCAAAGGGAACCCAGCCGAGGCCCTCGAAATACAGTTCCGGCCATGCATGGGCGTCGCGGGCATCGACCTCGTATTCGGGGAAGGAACCCTGTCCCACCAGCGACACTGTCTCCCCGGTGAGGCGGCCGGGAGCATAACCAACGGCAATGCGGCTGGGGATGCCCTCCACCCTCGCCATGACGGCCATGGCTGAGGAGAAGTGAACGCAGTACCCGCTCTTGACCGACAGGAAATCGGCCAGGACGGACAGGCCGTTGCCGTCGTAACCGTTCTGGACCGGGGCCTGCAGGGAATACGTGAACTCTGTGGAGCGCAAGTACTTCTGGATCGCCAGGGCCTTGGCGTAGTTGCTGCCCGCGGAAGCTGTCACGGTGTCGGCGGTTTCACGGACGATGCCCGGGAGGTTGCCGGGAACCCGAAGGAAGTCCTCCGGGATGGACTGGGCAGCGGCTGTAGCCTGCGACAGCGACTGGGCCGTCACCTTGGGAGTTGCCGAAAAGACCACGTAACGCTGTGACAGCGTGCTGGTCTCGGTGCTCATGATGCTCAAGGTTGCCGGATCCCAGGTCCAGCGCCCGTTGAGCCCGTTCACGGAGACCGGGGCAAAGGGTGCCGGCAGGTAGGGACTGGTGAAAAGCCCTGCATTGATGGATGTCACCGCGTTCACGACTTCGCCCTGTACCGAGTAGCCCGTCTCCATCCTGTCCGCCCCGGCCCGGCGCGTGGCCGAGCGGTCGTCCGGGGCCCAGGTCTCGCCGTCGAAGTGGTCGATGGTGACCGACCGCAAATACAGCGGCGAACTGGAACTCGTGGCATAGGTGATCCGCCCGGCGCCCGTAGGGCTGCGGAGGCTGTTGCCCAGAGTGATCATGGGGTTGAGCCCGTTGGATGTGCCCCACGGGCTCAACCGCGACCCCTGCGGGAACGTACCGGTTTCGAAGCCGGGGATGGCCACCGGAACAACCATGGTCAACCCCAGCGCCACGGCCCCGGTCACCACGGCCCGGCGGAACTGACCCGAACTGCGGGGTGCGCCCGACTGGAGGCGGGAATCCGGGGCGAACCACTGGCTGCACCCCACGATCAGCAGGAAGCCGACCACACCTCCGATGAACCCGGGCAGACCCACGCTCTGGGGCTTGATGGTGGCCGGGACCACCATGATCGCAAGGATCCCGATACCGCTCGCCGCGGGCATGGCGAGCGGTACCGCCAACGCGTCAACAAGGATGACCAACAGGCCCAGGCAGGCACAGGCAACAAACACGATGCCCGCGTTCGGCGCCACCGGGGAACTCTCCGAGACCACCGTCTCGGCCGCCCTTTTGATGTGCCTGCCCACCGCTTCGAAGGTCCCGGCTGTGGGGATGAACCCCGCAAGGCTCTCCTGCCGGCAGAACGTGAACGCCAGGATTCCCGCCAGGGAAGCCAGTGCCCCCACCGTGGCGAGAATCGGCTGCACGCGAAGTGTCCGGAGGATGGCAAGCGCCAGTGATACCACCACCACCGTGGTGATCAATGGCATGAGCCAGGCCCAACCCCGGAAGACGCCATTGAGGGACAGTGAAGCACCCAGCACGGCCACAGCCACGGCGCCCGCCATCGCCCATGCATACAGGGAATTCCCCTGGCGGCGTGGTGTGCCCTGCTCCGTAGTTCGTGGTCCGCCGTCGGGTTGCCGGGACGGCTGGGTGGCGGATGCCGCCCGGTGGGACGTGGCAGTCATCGCGGCACCGCCGCTCCACGCCGTACGTCCATGGCTGCACTCGCGGCCTTCATGATGCCGCCCTCGTCGAACGCCGCCCACGCCTCCGCCAGCGGCGTTTTGGAGGTCACGGCCACTACCCGCCAGCCGTCGCGCCGCAGCGTCTCCACCACTTGGTCAACGTTGCGTGAAGGGTCGGTGACCAGCAGGGCGAAAGCATTCGCGCCATAACCTGCCGCCGGTCCCAGGGCTTTCGCTTCGGCAAGCGGGATGTTGCCCAGCAAAGCAAGCAGGGGACCGCGCAGGCGGTGGGCGGCCAGCTTGTCCATGAGGCGGTCATCGAAGGCCGAGTCCACCGCGTCGTCAGCGGCCGGCCGTTGCTCAGTGGCGGACCCCTGGTGTTCGGCCCGGTGGTGCCTCGGCCCGCTCAGTTCAATGGCAGCCAGGCCCTCGGCAATGGCATGGAGTCCGCCGGCACCGCTGAATTCCTCAGCCAAAGGGTCCGAGGCCGAGCGTGAACGCGCCAACGCCGGATTGCCGAAGACATCGAGGGTCCGCACCGAGTAGTTGCGTTCGGCAAGATGGGCGCTGATGGACATGGCCGCTGTCACGGTCCACTCAAAGCCGGGACTCGTGACCAGGTCCGAATCGTCGTCGTGACCGCCGAACATGGAACCGGCACCTTGCGAAAACGCGATGAAACGCTGGTCGAGGATGATGGTGGCTTCAGGTGTGGTGACGGATTCCTCCTGGCGAACCATCAGCTGTCCGTGACGGGCCGTTGCCGGCCAGTGCACGCGGCGCATTGAATCGCCGTGCCGGTATTCGCGGGTCATGACATCGTCGTCGCTGGGATTTGCCCGGATGCGCGTGGCGGTGACGCCGTCGTTGCCCCGCGCGCCTGCCAGGCCGGTCGCGGGTAGTTCGACGGCGGCAGGCGTCACGGTGAGGAGGTCGCCGTCGTCGATTGCATGGCGCCGCAGCGACAAACCGAACGGGTCGCTGAACTCGGCCGTCACCGGGCCGATACGGAACTGGCCGCGCTTGCCCGACCGCAGATGGTATTCGTAGCGGCTGGTGCCGCCGGACGCGGACCGGGCGGGGAACCGGAAGGCCGGTGGATCGCCGAAGCGGGGAGGCAATTGTTCCTCCATGATCACGTGGCCGGTTGCAAATCCCGTCCTGGCAACGGCCAATCGAACGGTGGTGGGCATCGACGTCTCCACCGTCGCAGGGTTGAACTCGCGGTACACCTGGAACCTTGGCTTCAACACCCGGACCCCGGCCAAGGCCACCAGGGGCAGCAGAATCAGGAACACCGCCAGCGTCAGGAGATCGCGCCGGCCCATGATGTGGGCGGACACCAGTGATACCGCCCCGGCAGCCAGCAGTCCCCAACCCCGGTTGGTGAACAGATGTTTCGGAAGCCGGTCCACAAGTGCCATACGGTCATCCTCCTAGGCGGAGTGCCTGTCCCGGCGCCACGCACCGGGCGGTTCCTGGGCAACCGGCAGCGACGAAAGGATGCCCCGGATGACGGTCTGGGGCGTATCGCCGGAACTGGCCGCCTTGCGGTCGAGGATGATGCGGTGGGCGAGGACGGACTCCGCAACGTCAACGACGTCGTCCGGGAGGACAAAGTCGCGTCCATCCAGGGCGGCCGTTGCCTTTGCCGCACGCAACAGCTGAAGCAGGGAGCGGGGGCTGGCGCCCAGGCGCAGCCGGGAGCTTTCCCGGGTAGCCCGGCCAATGGCAACCGTGTACTCCTTGATGGCGGTGGATACATGCACCTGCTGGACGGTGGCGATCATGGCGGCGACGTCGGCGGCCGAGACCACGGGACTCACCTGGGCCAGCGGCGAAGCGGACTGGTGGGTCTCGAGCATCTCGATCTCCGCTTCCTGGTCCGGATACCCCATGGAAATCCTCGCCATGAAGCGGTCACGCTGGGCCTCCGGCAGGGGATAGGTGCCTTCCATCTCGATGGGATTCTGCGTGGCAACCACCATGAACGGCAGTCCCAGCTGGTAGGAGTGTCCGTCCACCGTGACCTGGTGTTCCTCCATGCATTCCAGCAATGCCGACTGGGTCTTGGCGGAAGCGCGGTTGATCTCGTCACCGATGACGATGTTGGCGAACACCGCGCCCGGCCGGAACTCGAACTGGCGCGACGACTGGTTGTAGATGGAGACGCCGGTGACGTCGGAGGGAAGCAGGTCGGGCGTGAACTGGATGCGGGAAACAGTGCAATCCACGGTACGGGCCAGGGTCTTGGCCAGCATCGTCTTGCCGACGCCGGGGACGTCCTCCAGCAAAAGGTGCCCCTGGGCCAGAAGGACGGTCAAAGCCAGCTTGGTGGCGTCGGCTTTACCGTCGATTACTTTGCTGATGGCGTCCAGGATGCGCTGGCTGGCGTCATGGAAACGCTCCGGATCCATGACCTGGTGACGATGCCCGTTGAGCGCAGCCGCGTCCCGGGGCAAGGTTCCATAAGCCTCGCCCTGGAGCATGGAAGGATCAACGGTGACTTGTCGCTTGGACTCCATGAACTGCCCTTCAGCCGTGGCCAATGCCGCTGTTGGCCGCTTGTCCGTTCCAGACTACCCAGTCTTTGGCCGTCGCTTACAGAGTGCTGGATGAATTTATGTGCCAAGTGGAATTTATGCCCGAGCCCGGCAGGGGCCGGTGGGGACCGCGGTCCGATTATGGTGGATCCATGTGCAATTCGCTCGCTCCCGCTCCCTACCGCCCGGCGCCCGGTGCCACGGAGGTCCAGGACTCCCGCAAGGAATATCCCCCGGCCCCGGAACCACTGCCGGTGCCGGTCATGGACAACCACACCCACCTGGACTTCCGCCACGGCCTGATCGAAGTGGCGGTCAGCGATGCCATGGATGCCGCCGCTGCCGTAGGGGTGCAAGGTGCCGTGCAGGTGGGATGCGACCTTGAATCCTCACGTTTTACGGTGCAGGCAGTCGATACGGATCCCCGGCTGCTGGGAGCTGTGGCCATCCATCCCAACGACGCGCCTGTCTACGCAGGACGTGGCGAGTTGGAAAGCGCCCTGGCTGAGATCGAAGAGCTCGCCCGGCATCCACGCATACGTGCCATTGGGGAGACCGGCCTGGATTTCTTCCGGACCCACGGCGAAGGCCTCAAGCACCAGCGGTACTCGTTCCGGCGTCATATCGATATCGCCAAGCGACTGGGGCTGACCCTGCAGATCCACGACCGGGATGCCCACGATGACGTGGTGCAGGTCCTGATGGAAGAAGGGGCGCCCGAGCGCGTGGTATTCCACTGTTTTTCCGGAGATGAAGAGCTGGCCCGGATCTGCAACGACAACGGCTGGTACATGTCCTTCGCCGGAACCATGACCTTCAAGAACGCCGCCAACCTCCGGGCAGCCCTGGCCATCGCCGAACCCACCCGGATCCTGGTGGAAACCGACTCCCCGTTCCTTACCCCGCACCCGTACCGGGGCCGCCCGAACGCGAGCTACATGGTGCCCTATACCGTCCGGTCCATGGCCGAAGTGACAAAAGATGACGTCGCTGAACTGTGTGCCCGACTGGCCGCCAACACCTTGGAAGCATACGGATCCTGGGACTGACTCCGTTGTCCCCGGATTGCTTCGGGTGGATACCGGGTATGCATTTTTCTTGGCCCGTTTATAACGGATCGGTTACTGTGTACAACTAGTAGCCGGGGTCGGGGAAGGCCTGCGGACAACTGGCTCGGTTCATTCCGGGCTGCTCAGTTGAATCTTTTTGGCGGCGCAGGTGCCGGCAGCAGACGTGGGACCAGGCTTTTTGCCTGGCCCCTCCGTTTTGCGGCTGGCATTGTTTTTTGGCGCTTTTCCCCGTGCCCGGATGGTCTGGGAGTTATGGGCAAACGTGATCAAGTTCTTCACAACGGATGGCAAGTTCAGCTTTCTCAAAGTCGGTGCCCAGCTGCTGGTTGTCGCAGCGCTGGTGGTCGGAGTCGTCGCTTTTGTCGGCAACAACAAGACCGTCACCCTCAATGTGGACGGCAAAGTGAGCTCCATCCAGACTTTCGGCGGCACGGTGGACCAGGTGGTCAAGGCGGCCAAAGTCGAGTTGAAGGACGGAGACAGGGTTTCTCCTTCCCTGGACGCCGCCGTGGACAACGGCTCCGTGGTGAACATCAACCTGGCGAAGGCGGTCTCCATCGAGCTCGATGGCGCCCGCAAGACCGTCAACACCAACGCTTCGGACGTTGCCGGGCTGGTCAGCGAACTCGGGGTGGCCAGTTCGTCGGAAATCTCCCAGCCCAAGGACGCCACACTTGAGGTGCAGGGCTCCTTCGTTTCCATCTCCACTCCCAAGACCATCAGCCTGATCGCTGACGGCAAGGACACCAGCACCACCACCACCGCATCCGACGTCGCCGAGGTCCTCAAGGACGCCGGAATCACGGTCGGAGCCACGGACAGGGTTTCGCAGCCCAGCAATGCCCCGGTCATCCAGGACATGGTGATCAAGGTCTCCCGGGTGGACGCCACCAAGACCGCCGAGGCCACTGAGGAAGTGCCGTTCGAAAGCGTCAAGACCGAGAGCGCCGAGCTGTACAAGGGCGAGGAGAAGGTCACCCAGAAGGGCGTGGCCGGCTCAGTGGTCAAGACCTTCAAACTGGTCCTCGTGGATGGCCGTGAAGCCTCCCGCACCCTGGTCTCCAGCAATGTCACCACCCAGCCTGTGACCGAGAAGATCGCCGTGGGCACCAAGGCCCGCCCCGCTCCCGCCACCAAGGCAGCAACCTCCAGCGGCCCCACCGGTGCGCCGAACGAAGCCATGTGGGACAGGATCGCCCAGTGCGAGTCCGGCGGCAACTGGTCCATCAACACCGGCAACGGATACTACGGTGGCCTCCAGTTCTCCAGCCCCACGTGGCTTGCCAACGGTGGCGGAGCGTACGCCCCCACGGCCAACCTCGCCACCAAGGCACAACAGATCGACATCGCCAACCGTCTCTACGCCAAGAACGGCCTGCGCGACTGGGGTTGCGCGCACGCGGCCTGATCCTGTTCAGGCGATACGATACCTAGGTGACTGAACCGAATTCCGAACCCGCCGCCGTCGTCCCTTTGCTGGGGGCCGCAGACATACGGCGGCTCGCCGGGGAAATCGGTGTCCGCCCCACCAAGACCCTGGGGCAGAACTTTGTGATCGACGGCAACACCATCCGGAGGATCGTGTCCTCGGCGAATATCGGGGCCGACGAGACAGTGCTGGAGGTGGGGCCCGGCCTGGGTTCCTTGACACTCGGCCTCCTGGACGCGGCAAGCCACGTGGTGGCCGTCGAGATCGATCCTGTCCTGGCCGGAAAGCTCCCGGACACCGTCAGTGAATGGCGGCCCCAGGCCAAGGACAACTTCCATCTGGTGCTCTCCGACGCCATGAAGGTCACCGAGCTTCCCGTGCAGCCAACCGCCTTGGTGGCCAACCTGCCCTACAACGTGGCCGTGCCGGTGGTGCTGCACTTGCTGGAACATTTCCCGAGCCTCAAACACGGGCTGGTCATGGTGCAGGACGAAGTAGCCGACCGTCTCGCCGCCACGCCTGGCTCCAAGATCTACGGTGTGCCGTCGGTCAAAGCAGCGTGGTACGGGAAGATGAAGAAGGCAGGGGTGATCGGCATGAATGTTTTCTGGCCCGCTCCCAAGATCCATTCGGGGCTGGTGGCTTTCACCCGCCACGAGCCCCCGGCAACCCACGCCACCCGCGAGCAAGTCTTCGCTGTCATCGATGCAGCCTTCGCCCAGCGGAGGAAAACCCTCAGGGCTGCGCTGGCAGGTTGGGCGGGCAGCGCCGCGGAAGCCGAACGATGCCTGGTGGCGGCCGGCGTCGACCCCACGGCCCGCGGTGAAGTGCTGGACATCTCCGCCTATGTCCGGATCGCCGAAGCCCGCCACACCGTGGCAGCATGACCCCCGGGACGAGAAAGACCGGCGGACTGCCCTATCCGGCAGACCGCTTCCAGGCCCGGACCGTGCGCGTCAAAGCGCCCGGGAAGATCAACGTCTCCTTGAGCGTGGGCCCCTTGCGCCCGGATGGATACCACTCTGTAGCCAGCGTCTACCTGGCGGTCTCGCTCTACGAGGAAGTCACCGCCACCAGCACCGAGTCCCCGGGTATCACGGTCAGTATCAGCCCGCACAGCACCTTGGACCTGGACGGCGTAGACATTCCGTTGGATGAGAGGAACCTCGCGTACAGGGCTGCCGCGCTGATGGCCGAGATGTCCGAGAAACCCACTGGTGTCCATCTGGAAATCACCAAACGGGTCCCCGTGGCCGGAGGCATGGGTGGCGGCTCGGCTGATGCCGCCGCAACGCTGCTCGCCTGCGATGCGCTGTGGGACAGCGGCCTGTCCCGGGAAGAATTGGCGCACGTTGCCTCCGAACTCGGCGCGGACGTGCCGTTTTCGCTCCTCGGAGGCACCGCCGTCGGGCTTGGTGTGGGCGACAAACTGTCGCCTGCTTTGGCCAAAGCGCAAATGGACTGGGTGCTCGTGTTCGCCGACTACGGGCTCTCCACTCCGGAAGTCTTCCGCACGCTGGATGGCCTCCGTGACGCCGAAGGTGCAGACATTGCAGAGCCCGTGGATGTGGATCCCACCATCCTGCAGGCCCTCCGCAACGGCGATCCGGAGACTCTCAGCCGCGTGCTGATCAACGATCTCCAGCGGGCTTCGATCGCTCTGGCGCCGGGGTTGAAGGACACGATCGGGCTGGGCGAGGCCCGCGGTGCCCTCGCGGGAATGGTCTCGGGTTCGGGGCCCACCATCGCGCTCCTGGCCCGGGATGCTGGTTCAGCCGAAGCCCTCGCAGAGGACTTCACCCACCAAGGCCACACTGCCCTTGCGGTCCACGGACCGGTACCCGGTGCCCGGATCATCTCCGATACCCTCCTTTAGTACGCATTCCAGCTGTAGAAAGTAGTACCTCTTGGCCCACCTTCTTGGCGGCGAAAACCTGACGGTTTCCTTCGCAACCCGCACAGTCCTCGACGGCGTCACCCTCGGTTTGGAGGATGGCGACCGGATCGGCATGGTGGGCCGTAACGGCGACGGCAAGTCCACGCTCATGCGGCTGCTGGCGCAGCGCTCCACGCCTGATTCCGGCCGGGTCACCAAACGCGGCGACGTCAACGTCGGTTACCTGGACCAGGGCGACGTGCTCGACGGCGACCTGACAGTGGGCGCTGCGATCGTCGGCGACCGCGCGGATCACGAATGGGCGGCAAACCCGAAGATCCGCGAAATCATGGGTGGCCTGGTGGGCGATGTGGACTGGCACGCCAACGTTCACTCGCTGTCCGGTGGGCAGAAGCGGCGCGTTGCCCTGGCCAAGCTCCTCATCGAGGACCACGACGTCATCATGCTCGACGAGCCCACCAACCACCTGGACGTCGAGGGCGTCGCCTGGCTTGCCCGGCACCTCAAGTCGCGCTGGCGCGCCAACCAGGGTGCGTTCCTGGTGGTCACCCACGACCGTTGGTTCCTTGACGAAGTCTGCAACTACACCTGGGAAGTCCACGACGCCATGGTGGACATGTTCGACGGCGGGTACGCCGCCTACGTTTTGGCCCGCGCCGAGCGTGACCGCATGGCCGCCGTCGTCGAGAACAAACGCCAGCAGTTGGTCAAGAAGGAACTGGCCTGGCTGCGGCGGGGCGCACCGGCACGAACCTCCAAGCCGAAGTTCCGGATCGAGGCCGCCAACGAACTTATCTCCGACGTTCCGGAACCGCGTGACTCGGTGGCCCTGAACAAGATGGCTACGGCGCGGCTCGGCAAGGACGTGCTGGATCTTGAGAACGTCTCGCTAAATTTTGAAGGCGGCGAGGCCGGACAGAAGCTGTTCGACAACATTACGCTGCGGCTGGCCCCGGGTGAACGCCTGGGCTTGGTCGGCGTCAACGGTGCCGGCAAGTCCACCCTGCTGAAGCTGCTCAACGGCGATATCCAGCCCACGTCCGGACGACTCAAGCGCGGCAAGACCGTGGTGACGGCCGTCCTCACCCAGGACGTGAAGGAACTCGACGAGGTTTCAGACCTGCGCGTCATTGAAGTGATCGAACGCGAGAAGCGCTCCTTCAACGTGGGCGGCAAGGAATTCACTGCCGGGCAACTCGTGGAGCAGCTGGGCTTCACCAAGGAGAAGCAGTGGACGCCGGTGCCGGACCTTTCCGGTGGGGAACGACGCCGGTTGCAGCTCCTGCGCTTGCTGGTGGGTGAACCCAACGTGCTCATGCTCGACGAGCCCACCAACGACCTCGATACCGACACCCTTGCCGCCGTCGAAGACGTCCTGGACGGCTGGCCGGGTACGTTGGTCGTGGTCAGCCACGACCGGTACCTCCTGGAACGCGTCACAGATCACCAGATGGCCTTGCTCGGCGACGGCAAACTCCGCGGGCTGCCAGGCGGCGTGGACCAGTACCTTGAACTTCGTGAGGCCGCCTTGGCCTCCGGCGCTTTCGGGGGATCGACGGCGCCGACGGCTGCCTCCTCCGGTGGTTCTTCGTCCTCTGCCTCCGGTCCCAGCGAGGCCGAGAAGCGCGAAGCACGCAAGGACCTGAACCGGATTGACCGGCAACTCGGCAAGCTCGCGCAGCAGGAAGAGAAGCTCCACACCCAGATGGCGGCGAAGTCAGAGTCCGGCGACTTCGATGCCCTGGGCGAGCTCAATGCCAAGCTGCAGGAGTTGCTCGAGGAGAAGGAAGGCCTGGAGCTGGAGTGGCTCGAGGCTGCCGAGGTCCTCGGAGAGTAGCCTCCCCCGGACGCTCTCTCACCGTTTGCCGGGTTTTGGCGGACGCTCTCTCACCGTTTGCCGGGTTTTGGCGGACGCTCTCTCACCGTTTGCCGGGTTTTAGCGGACGCTCTCTCACCGTTTGCCGGGTTTTGGCGGATGCTCTCTCAGTGTTCGTAGCCGATGAGCCAGTGGAGGCCGTGCCGGTCGAGCACTTGGCCGTCGCTGGCACCCCAAGGTTTGGGAGACAGCGGGTCGATGACCTTGCCTCCTTCTGAGAGCTTCTCGAACCAACTGTGAAGGGTAGCTGGCTCCGATGCGCCCAGCAACGAGAGCATTAGGCCTTCGGTCCTGAGGCTCGTCTCGCCCTTTGCGGCATCTGCGCCGGCCAAGGCGACTGGTCCGCTCAGCACGCCGTGGGCAATCGCGTCGGCAGGGCCGTCGGTACGTCCAAATTCTTTGTATGTATGGAGGGCGACTTCGCCGCCGAAGACGTCCGCGTAAAAGGTCAGGGCTTCGTTGGCCGTTCCAGGGAAGAGGACATAAATCTGCAAGCCAGTCATGGCCCGATCCTAACGGGGAATCCAGATCTCCAGTTTTTGGTGAGAGAGGGTCGGTCGAATGGGGGTGTTTGGTGAGAGAGGGTCGGTCGAATGGGGGTGTTTGGTGAGAGAGGGTCAGGTTTCGGAGCGGAGCTCCGGTTCCTTCTGCAGGCCGGTCAGTCCGTTCCAGGCCAGGTTGACCAGGTGGGCCGCTACCGCGCGCTTGTCCGGCTGGCGGCTGTCGAGCCACCATTGGCCCGTCATCGCCACCATTCCCACGAGCATTTGGGCATACATGCCGCCGTCGGCTGCGCTGAAACCCCGGCGGGCGAACTCGTCCGACAGCAGATGTTCCACCCGGGCCGTCACGTGGGACAGGAGCGTGGAAAAGGCACCTTCCGGTTGGGAGGGTGGAGCGTCCCGCATGAGGATCCGGAAACCGTCGGTCCGGTCTTCGATGTATCCGAGCAGGGCAAGGGCTGCCCTTTCGACCAGCACGCGGGGCTTGGCCTCCGTGCTGAGGGCCTCAGTGATCGAGTCGAGGAGGATGCGGAATTCGGTCTCCACCACTTGGCGGTAGAGGCCTTCCTTGGATCCGAAGTGCTCGTAGATCACGGGCTTGGACACCCCGGCGGTGGCAGCGATTTCCTCGATGGTGGTGCCATCCAGTCCGCGTGCGGCGAAGAGGGCGCGGCCTATGCCAATGAGTTGTGACCTGCGCTGCTGGCCGGTCATCCGTGCCCGCACTGCCGGTACCGCGGGGCCGTGATCCAGCTCCGCAGGTCCAGTGGTGGGGCGGGGGAGTCCAGTGCGCTTGCTCACCTGTCCATCATGCCCCACCCGCCGGGCAGGAGGGCCGTCGACGTGCCCGGAACGCCGTCCGGAACCCGCACGGGCGGGGTCAAGTCGCGAAGCACGCAATGGTCATGGCAAACTAGATTCTTGTGTGTGCATCCCGGTGATCGCCGGAAGGCCCCGGACCCTGCCGTCCGGACGCCTGAAGCATGCACGGTCCGCTCTGGTGTAACGGCAGCACCCCGGCCTTTGGAGCCGTGGAGTATAGGTTCGAATCCTATGGGCGGAACGGTCGGAAAACGCGCTCCACTGTGTACTTGGAACGGCTCGAACGATGCCCGGGTCCACGTCCGGATGGCAGCATTCCGAAGCCGGGTTACCCGGGACAAAACCGAGCAAGGAGAGCCAGTACGTGAGCCCCGAATCCACCGGTCCCGCAGCGGTCATCGTTCTGGCTGCAGGTGCCGGAACACGCATGAAGTCGCGGACTCCCAAGATTCTCCATGAGATCGGCGGCCGCTCCATGGTGGGCCACGCCCTCTTGGCGGCCCGGTCCATCAACCCCGCAAAGCTGGCCCTCGTGGTGCGGCATGAACGCGATCGCGTGGCTGAACACGTCTCCGCGCAGGATCCCCAGGCTTTGATCGTGGACCAGGATGACATTCCGGGCACTGGCCGCGCGGTGGAGGTTGCGGTGAAGGCCCTCGACGCCGAGGCCGAGCTGCATGGCACGGTGGTTGTCACCTACGGCGACGTCCCCTTGCTCACCGGGGAACTGCTGGGCGAGCTGGTCTCCACCCACGAGTCCGAAGGCAACGCCGTCACGGTCCTCACAGCGGTCCTGGACGACGCCACAGGCTACGGCCGCATCCTCCGCGCAGAGGACGGCACCGTGCTGGGCATCCGCGAGCACAAGGACGCCACGGACCAAGAGCGCGCCATCCGTGAGATCAACTCCGGGATCTACGCTTTCGACGCAGCGGTCCTTCGCAAGGCCCTGGAAAGCGTCACCACGGATAACGCACAGGGCGAGATGTACCTGACCGACGTGCTCGGCCTGGCGCGCGACGCCGGTGGCCGGGTTGCCGCCGTCGTTACTGACGACCGCTGGCAGGTCGAGGGTGCCAACGACCGCATCCAGCTTTCGGCCCTGGGCGCCGAGCACAACCGCCGCATTATCGAATCCTGGATGCGCGCAGGCGTCACCGTAGTGGATCCCTCCACCACCTGGATCGACTCCACCGTCACCCTCGACGAGGACGTCCGCCTGCTGCCCAACACGCAACTTCACGGCGCCACCACCGTGGCGAGGGACGCCGTCGTCGGACCTGATACAACCCTCACCGACGTCAATGTCGGCGAAGGCGCCAAGGTGGTCCGCACCCACGGATCCGGTTCCACGATCGGCGCCAAGGCGAGCGTTGGACCGTTCACCTACCTCCGTCCCGGCACGGTCCTGGGCGAAACAGGCAAAATCGGAGCGTTCTACGAAACCAAGAACGTCACGATCGGACGCGGTTCCAAGCTCTCCCACCTGGGCTACGCGGGCGACGCCGAGATCGGCGAGGACACGAACATCGGCTGCGGCAACATCACGGCCAACTACGACGGCGAGAAGAAGCACCGCACGGTGATCGGCTCGGGCGTCCGCACCGGGTCCAACACGGTCTTCGTGGCACCTGTCACTGTGGGCGATGGCGCCTACAGCGGGGCCGGCGCCGTCATCCGCAAGGACGTCCCGCCGGGGGCCCTTGCCCTCAGCCTGGCCGCACAGCGCAACGCAGAGGGATGGGTGCTGGCCAACCGCCCGGGCACCACCTCCGCGCAGCTGGCCCAGGCAGCGCAGGATGCCCTGCTGACCCCTGCTTCCACTTCCTCACAATCTCCAGCAACCACAGAAGAGGGCAATCAGGCATGAGCGAAATCACCGCACACGGCGAGAAGAAACTGGTTCTCGCCGCCGGAAGGGCGCATCCGGAGCTGGCGCAGGAAATCGCGAAGGAACTGGAGACAGAACTCCTGCCCATCGATGCCTACGACTTCGCCAACGGCGAGATCTACGTCCGCTCGGCTGAGAGCGTCCGGGGAACCGATGCTTTCGTGATCCAGGCCCACCCGGCACCGCTGAACAACTGGCTCATGGAGCAGTTGATCATGATCGACTCGCTCAAGCGTGCCTCCGCCAAGCGCATCACCGTGGTCTCCCCGTTCTACCCGTACTCCCGCCAGGACAAGAAGGGCCGTGGCCGCGAGCCCATCTCCGCCCGCTTGGTCGCTGACCTGTACCGTACCGCCGGTGCTGACCGCATCATGTCCGTGGACCTCCACACTTCCCAGATCCAGGGCTTCTTCGACGGACCCGTGGACCACCTGATGGCCATCCCGCTGCTGGCGGATTACATCCGCACCAAGGTGGACTCCGAGAACATCACGGTTGTTTCACCTGATACCGGCCGCGTCCGGGTTGCCGAGCAGTGGGCTGAGCGCCTTGGCGGTGCGCCGCTGGCGTTCGTGCACAAGAGCCGCGACCTGACCGTACCCAACCAGGCAGTGTCCAAGACCGTGGTGGGCCAGATCGAGGGCCGTACATGTGTGCTGATCGATGACATGATCGACACCGGCGGAACCATCTCCGGCGCCGTGCAGGTGCTGAAGAACGCCGGCGCCAAGGACGTCATCATCGCCTGCACCCACGCTGTCTTCTCAGACCCCGCTGCACAGCGCCTTGCCGAGTCCGGCGCCCGTGAAGTGGTGGTCACCAACACCCTGCCGATTCCGGCTGAGAAGCGCTTCCCGCAACTGACGGTGCTGTCCATCGCACCGTTGATCGCGCGCGCCATCCGTGAAGTGTTCGACGACGGTTCGGTCACCAGCCTGTTCGACGGCAAGGCTTAGTCAGGCGCGGCCAAGGCTGCCTGGCATGACGGGCCATCCACCGCCGAGGGCGGCGGATGGCCCGTTTTCAGTTTTCGGAGGTGCCGCTGGTAAACTTTCGGGGATACCTTGGCGAGGGAGAGCACTTCCGGATGGCATTCATGCCTCCGAGCGGGTCTCCGTTATCGACTGGGTCTGTAACCTCCTTCGACGAAGGCGGGCCGGTTTTCCCAAGGCCCGCGGGCGTGGAAGGTCACTCCAGACCTCCGCCCTTGCTGATCACCACGCCGTTTTAAACGGCACACCAGTAATCAAGGAGTACACATGTCTGAGCAGAAGCTCGCAGCAGAACTGCGCACCGAATTCGGCAAGGGCTACGCCCGCCGCGCACGCGTCGCCGGCCGTATCCCCGCCGTCATCTACGGCCACGGTGCAGAGCCCGTGCACGTGACCCTCCCGGGCCGCGAAACCACCCTGGCAGTCCGCGTTGCCAACGCCCTGCTGAACCTGGACATCAACGGCGAGGCACACCTGACCATCGTCAAGGACATCCAGCGCAACGCCATCAAGCAGACCATCGAGCACATGGACCTCCTGACGGTCCGCCAGGGCGAGAAGGTCACCGTGGACGTTCCCGTCCACGTCACCGGTGAAGTTGCTCCGGGTGCCGTCGCCAACCAGGAAGCCGTCACCCTCTCCGTCGAGGCCGAGGCAACCCACCTGCCCACCGCCCTCGAGGTTGACATCGAAGGCCGCGAGGCCGGCGCGCACGTCCACGCTTCCGACGTCGTTCTTCCCAAGGGCGTCAGCCTGCTGACCGAAGCCGACACCCTGGTGGTCAACGTCTCCGAGGCTGTTGCTGCCGAGGCTGAAGAAGCAGCCGAAGGCGAAGAAGCTCCTGCAGCTGAAGAAGCCGCCGAGTAGTCTGCGACTGCCTGAGGCTTAGCCTTTTCAGTGGCCGGGTCCCTGCGGGGTCCCGGCCACTTTGTTTTGCTCCTTGAACCTGACCAGATTCCCTAGGATGTGATCATGACTGACACGTGGCTGATTGTGGGCCTCGGCAACCCCGGCACTGAGTACAGCGGCAACAGGCACAACGTGGGCCAGATGGTGCTGGATGAACTGGCCGCCAGGGTGGGCGGGAAGTTCAAAGTCCATAAGTCGCGGGCGCAGGTGGTCGAAGGACGCCTGGGCATCGGCGGACCCCGCGTGGTGCTGGCAAAGCCGATGACCTACATGAACGTTTCCGGTGGGCCGGTAGCCAACCTGGCCAAGTTTTTCGACATCGCACCGGACCATGTCATTGCCGTACATGATGAGATCGACATCCCCTTCAACACTGTAAAGCTGAAAATTGGCGGCAGCGAGGGCGGCCACAACGGCCTCCGCGATATTTCCAAGGCGCTGGCCACAAAGGACTACCTCCGGGTCCGTGTGGGGGTCGGCCGGCCGCCGGGCCGCATGGACACCGCGGATTATGTACTCCGGGATTTTGCCACCGCGGAGAAGAAAGACCTGCCGTTCCTGATCGATGAAGCCGCTGATGCAGTGGAGCTGCTCATGGCTGAAGGACTGCTTGCTGCCCAGCAAAAACACCACGCCGCGCGGTCTTGATGGAATCTTGAGGAAAGCCTGATCAAAGCCTGACGGCACAGGGGGCACCTGCATCTACCAAACTGTCGCTGACCGGCTGTAGTGTGCATGGTACGCAGGAAAGCGGTGGGGGCCACGCGGTGGGGGACTGTCGCGAATGTGTAGCTAAGGATGCAGATGTCGGCGGAGTTGCTAAACAGGAGCGGGGGAGGCGCGGCAAGGGCCGCGGCCCCGGAGCTTGTGGGCGGGGCTTCAGACAGGCAGACATGGTCCCTCCTGGCAAGAAGCCACGATCTTTCGCGGGCCAGCAGGTTCCTGGAGTCACCCGGTTCCTACGGCGTGGTGCTCACCGGTGAACGGGGCATCGGCAAGTCGGGGCTGGCCCGGTCGGTGGTCGCTTCCCTTGGCCCCAAAGTCCACAGCCTTCAACTGCGCAACACGGTAGCCAACGGCCAGACGCCCTACGGATGCCTTGGCTTCCTCCTGGCCCGGCTGCCGTCCGAAGCCGTCAGTTCGCCCACGGGCATCCTGCATGCAGTGACGTCCCTGATCCGGGCAGAAGCCGGTGGCCGCCAAGCGGTGTTCATCGTGGACAACGCCGGGGGCATGGACCCCATGAGCACCGGTGTCCTGCTTAACCTCATGGCCACCGGAACGGCCAAGATGATTGCCACGGTGCAACGGGCCAGCGATCTGCCGGAGGACTTCCACCGCCTGGTCCTGGAGGAGCAACTGGGGGAGGTCCACCTCAATACCCTGACCGAGGAACAGACCAAGCAGGTGCTGGGCTCGGTTCTGGGGCATTACGTGTCATCCACGCTGGTGGGGTCGTTGCACGCAGCGGTGGGCGGCAACCCCATGCTGCTGCACGCTTTGCTTGATGAACAGCGCCACTCCGGCAACCTGGTGCTGAACGATTCCGTATGGACGCTGCGGGACAGGGTCAAGCTCGAAGGCGCCACGGTGGTGGAGGATTTTGTGCGCTCCCGGCTGGCGCGCGAGTCGCAGGCCAGCCGGACCGTCGTCGAAATTCTGGCCTGCGCCCAGCGCGCCACCCTGGTGGACCTGGCAGCGATCTTCGGCGCCGAGGTGCTGGTGGAGATGGAAGAAGGCGGCCTCGTCACGGTGGACCGGGCGGGTGAGCACTGGGTTTCCCTCCGCGATCCGTACGTGGGGGAAGTCGTCCGGGGATGGCTTGGCACCCGCAGGCGCCGTGAACTCCGCCTGATGCTGCTGGGCCCCAAGGAACCCGAGCTCCAGGGCTTGGCTCCCCGGGACCTGCTGAGCTATGCGGCCTGGATGCACGCGTGCGAGGACGAACCGGCACCTTCTCCGGCCCACGCACTTGCCGCAGGCAGGGCGGCACTTGATGACTACGATCCCAACTTCGCGATCCAATGCACGCTGTCCCTGGACCAGAAGGATCCGCAATGGATTCCCGGGCAGCGGGTCAAGGCGTCCGCCTACCTGATGCTGGACCTGCCCCTGCACGCAGCCCAAGCGCTGGACGAGATCCCGGAAGCTTTGCTGGCTGCCGCCGACCCGTTGGAGTTCGCCGAGGTGACGGCTGCCAAATGCCAGGCCATGACCTGGATCGATGGCCGGTCCGGTTTGGTGCCAGGGGTCATTGCGGCGGCCCGTGAGGCGTTGGACGCACGGGCCGCAGCCCCTGGGAACGGGACCACCAACAAACTTCACATCATCACCCGGGCACGCAACCGCCTGGACCTTTGCAACTACGACTACCAGACCTACCTCGGTGAGTACGCCGGCATGCTGGATGCATTGGAAGCGGAACTGGCCAAGGGCCCTGGCGAGGACAGGGAACACTGGCTCAGGTCGGCGTGCTACCTCATTGAAGCCCGCTGCATGGTCGGCAGGGAGCTGGACGCCCAGGACCTGGCACGGTCTGTTTCGCGCCAAATGAACGCGACCGACCGGACCCCCCAACTCGAAGAAGCTTTTGCCCGGCACGCGTATCTGGTGCTGCTGTTGTCCGGCCAGTGGCGCAAATGCATTGAACTGATGCGCCGGGCGCCGTCCACCCCGTCACGGTTGCAGTACCGGGGTGCCATCACCGAACTGGGGATTGGCCTTGCTTACGCCTACGCGGGCAAGCCGTCTTCCGCCATCGAACCGCTGCGTTCGGCGGTGGCGCAGTTCGAACTCCGTCCGGCCATGAATATGGTCAAAGTGGCCTACGCCGCCACCGCGTTTGCCTATGCCCAGCTGGGAAACCCGCTGGAAGCGGCCAGGTATCTCGACCTGTTCCGCACCTGCCGTGGTGTGGGTACGTTCTTCGCGGAATCGGTCGCGGAGTTCTGCGCCGACATGGCCGGCCGCTGGATGGGTGACCCGGAGGTCAAGCAGCGCTTGTTCGCCAAGGCCCTGCAGGATGTGGACAAGCAACGGTACACGACGGCGGGCATCTGCCTCTTTGGTGCCACCGTGGAAGGAAGCGATGCCGAGTACCGGCTTTTGGAAGAGATCGCGGGCAAGAGGCAAGGCCCCTTGGCTCGGATCTCAGGCGACCTGGCCCGCGGATCCCTGACCCGCAGCTCCCGGTCCCTCCTTGCGGCGGCGGACGCTGCCGCTGCCATGGAACTGCTGGTGGTGGAGGCCCGCTGTGTGGCCATGGCCCTCGATTTTGCCCGGGACGCCGGGGAAACAACGGCAGCCAGGACGGCCCAGTTGCGGCTTGAACGGCTGGAACAGTCAGTGTCGGCGTTGCCCATCCAACCACGGAGCGACGCCCCGGTCCTGACTGAGCGTGAACGGCAGATCGCCAAACTTGCCGGAAAGGGTATCAGCAACCGTGAAATCGCAATGGATATTGGGGTGTCTGTGCGTACTGTGGAAGGTCACCTTTACCAAGTCTTCACCAAGCTCGGCGTATCGTCCCGGGGCGAACTCAACGGACTCCTGTGAGGTGGCGGCCCTGACCTCCTATGGCGCGGTTCGGGGTGCCCATGCAAGCTGACCACCTTGTGGGCCGTGAGGCCGAACTGGACCTCGCTACCGGAATATTGCGCCAGGACGGAGCGGGGGCGGTCCTGCTCATCGCCGACCCCGGCGTGGGTAAAACCGCCATGGCTGCGGAAATAGCCGCCCGCTTGTCCCACGAAATGGTGGTGATGCGCGTCCACGGCAGTCCGGCCCTGTCGGCGGTACCGTACGGCGTGCTGGCACCCTACCTGCTGGACCTTCCGGTGGAGCAGGCCACGTCCCCGGTGGCGATCCTGAGGGAGTTCTGGGCCCAGTTCGAGAAGCGACGCGGCGGTGAGGGAGCAAGGCTGCTCCTGGTGGTTGATGACGCCCACGACCTCGACGAGGGCAGCACCCAGATCCTCGCCGAACTGGTATCGGCCGGGTGGGCGCGGCTGGTGGCCACCAGCAGGCCCAGGCCGGGACTGCCCGCCGCCTTGCTTCAGCTCTGGTACGACGGCTTGGCCGAACGCATCGAACTGCACCCCCTGGAACGCGAAACCGCTGCGCAGCTGGCTGAGATGATGCTGGGCGGCACGGTCATGGCCAGTACGGTAGACGTCCTCCACTCCGTCTCCGAAGGGAATCCGCTGCTCCTCCGTTGTCTGCTGGACGATTCCAAGGCAGACGGCAACCTGGTGCGCCGCAACAGCGTCTGGTTCCTCACCAGGGCCCTGTCCGGCAGCGGCGAAGGGCTCGCGGAGGTGGTCCGCAACAAAGTGCTCCGCACCAGCGACGCTGAGCGGGAAGCCATGTATGTCGTGGCCCTTTCCGAACCGGTTCCTACCGCGGTGCTGGATGCCCTGGTGGGGAGGGACACCGTCAGGTCGCTCATGGACAGCCGTTTGGTGGTGTCCACGAATGGCCCCGGCAGCGCGCTGAAAATGTGGCATCCCATGTACGGTGAGGCCTTGCGGCAGATCGTATCGCCCGCCCGCAGCCTTCAGATCCGCCAGCGGATGGTGCAGCACCTGGGCGCCGAACCCGCCACCGCTGAGGGCCTGCTCCGCATGGTGAGCTGGGCGCTGGACTGTGGTGCCGACGTCGAGGATGAACAGCTTCTGCAAGCGGCCTTCCTTGCGGCCAAGCTGCTCCAGAACCCGCTGGCCCGCGCCGCGGCGGACAAGGTGCGTTCCGAGGCCCTGCGGCCGCGCGCCCGTGCTGTGCTGGCCATGGTCAACTACAACGACGGCGACTACCGCACTGCTGCGCGGCTGCTTGAGGAACAAGCGGGGTTCCTGGACGTGGATCCCACCGGTCCGCTGGGTGCGGGGCTCCTGTGGGCGGCGGCCCGGGCGGCCCTGGGCGACTCCGCCGCGGACATCGTGGCCGATGCCCGGTCGGCTGCTGCCCTGAGGGCCGAGGGGCGTTCGGATGACGATCCTGTCCTGTCGCAACTCCATCGGCACACCGACGCCCTGGAACTTGCGGCCCTGGCCAACGACGGCCAGTACCGGGAACTGGGCCGGGGCCTGGAGACTTTCGCTGCCGGCCTGGAACCCGGGCAGCCCGACTTCGTCATGAACCGCCTGTTCCTGCTGGCCATGGAGTGTGAGCTCCTGACCGTTGAGGGCCAGGCCGTCGCGGCGCTCGACAAAGGTCGGGAAGCGTTGGTGCTCCTTGACGAACACCACGACGACCTCCTGTACTTCAGCGACTTCATCATGGTCCGCTATGCCTTGGCCGCCCTGGAAGTCGGCGAGTGGGCAGCGGCCGAGGGCGCCTTGAACCGTTATGCCGCTAGCTCGGCCATGGGGCTGATCACCTTCGGCGGCGACATCCAGGCACTCAAGGGGTTGTCGTTCCTGCGGCAAGGGCGCTTGGAACAGGCCAGCGCCCAGTTGACGCCGGCGGTGGAGGCGTTGCGGGTGAAGGACCCGCAACGCCTCCGCCGGCTAGGAAACGCCCTGGCCTATTACGCTGCCGCCCGTTCGGGCAACACAGAACTGGCCCTGCGGTTGGCGGGCGAACCCGAGGTCCCCGCCGCCGGCGGTGCCTATGTTGAAGCCCTGGCCGAGCTTTTCACGCTGGCCGGCCACGAGCACCTGCAAAGGGGCACCGGCCTGGAAAGACTCCGGACCTTGCCTGGAAGCGCCCCCATGCACCACCTCTCCGGCGTGCTGCTGCAGAACCTGGTCCTCCGGGCCGAACTCGGCGACCAGCAGGCAATGGACGAGATCCGGGAGACTGCCTCGGACATGGCAGGGACTTGGGCGGGTGGCTGGCTGTCGCTGGCCACGGCCCAGGCGGACGGGGCCGGGGACGACCTGGTGAATGCAGGCAACCTGCTGGCGGCCGGCGGAATGCCGGGTCCGGCGGCGGTTGCCTTCGATAAAGCGGCGCTCGCTTTCGATGCCGAAGGGAAACGCCCGGAAGCCCGCCAGGCGGCTGTGCTGCGGGACGTCAGCGAAGCCAGCCTTGGCGACTCCGTGGCCCGGGACCCCCACACGGAAGTCGACCGGTCCGTGCCGCTGACCCGGCGTGAACAGGACATCGTGGCGCTCGCGGTGTCGGGACTGACCGACCGGCAAATCGCGGAGAAGCTCATGGTGTCCGTGCGCACAGTGGAGGGCCATCTCTACCGCAGTTACGCAAAGCTGGGAATCCGGCGCAGGGAAGATCTTGGAGCTGCCGTCCGCAACTAGCGGGCAACTGGAGATAACTGGCGGACACCCGTGGGTAGCCCGCCAAGTACCGCTGACAGGCATGCCCCGGCTACGTGGTGTCCGATGCGATCGGAGATACCACCAAACACTGGAGTAATGCCCCGCCTGTCCGTCGTGGGACCAAGTAGCGCCGCCATGAGTGACTGAGTACCAGCGAGTGCCGGCACCCAAAAGCGCTGGAACTAATCGAGTACCAACTACTGGTGCCCCGGTTTTCGCCGGGCGGTTAACTGTTTCTTGGAAGGACGGTCAGCCCCAAGCATCGCCGGATCTCCACCAACGCAACACCGCATCGGTGGTCTCTTTGAGCCGATGCTCCGGCCGCTGAAAGGCGGTCCGGCCCCTGGACGAAGCCGGCGGCGACAGAGTCTTCTGAGACCGAGACTCTCCCCCCAGCCGTCGCCGGCTTCCAGGCCAGGGAAACCGCAATCGTGGAACCGATCAACCTCCCGGATCAAGGGACTGCTGCTTTTGGAGTGTGCATGCTGCCGGACCCCTGGCTGGACGAAGAGACCGTCTCAGCCGGACTGAGCCCGACACCATTTCCCGACCGTCAGCAACTGCTGGAGCTTATCCTCGCCGCCATCCCGTCACCCTCAACCAACGGCATCGTAGTTACCGGGGACAGGGGATCGGGCAAGAGCCATTTGCTGCTGGCCATCAAATCAGGACTCCCGGACACCATTGACGTCCGGACTTTTGCCGGCAAAGCAGGACAGGAAAACACCAGCTACGCCACTCTCGCAGCCGCGGCCGCAGCCATGGAAGCAGACGCCGGACCCCCTCCCGACAACGATCCTTCGGGGCATCCCGGGCTCGGCATCCTCCGCGCTTTCACCCGAACCTTGGGCCCGGCCGAACACCTCTACACCCCACCTCCGGGACGGCGCCGGGGAAGGCGCCCGGCGGTGCCGCCGACCCGGCGGCCGTTGGTGCTGCTGGTGGATGATATCCAGTTCGTGGATCCGTCTTCCCTGGCCGTCCTGCTCCAGCTTCTTCCCGGCTTCGGGGCCACGCTGGTGGCAACAGCGGACAGCCACAGGCCCCTGCCCCAGGACCTCTACCAGCTATGGGAGGACGGTTTCCTGGAGCAGTACTTCCTGCCGCCGCTTACGTTCGCGGAAGCCCACACCCTGTGCGGGGACGTTCTTGGCGGGAAGGTCCAACGGCGCACCAGTGCCTTGCTGGCGGCGATCAGTGGCTTCAACGTGGGCCTGATGTGCCTTGCGGTGGAGGACGCCCGCCGGTCCGGCCTGCTGGTCCGGCACGACGGATACTGGACGGTGGATCTGGGGGCCCGGTGTTCCTGGCCACGGGTGACGCACTACGTACAGGGCGAAAATGCGCTCCTGCCGGCAGACGAACGCCATGCGCTGGAGTTGATCGCTCTCGCCGAGCCTTTGGAGTTGGACATCGTGGAACGCAGCTTCGGTCAGAAGCCGGTGGAACACCTGCTGTCCCTGCGCTGCATCCGCTTGCTGCCGGGTAAGCCGTTCCAGGTCAGGACGCATTCGTGGCTTCGTGGCGAGGGCACGCGGTTGTCGGTTCCCCCTTCCAGGAGCAGGGCCCTCCGGCTCGGTATCACCCAGCCCGCGGTGACCAGGGAGTCCGCCCCTGCCATGGTCCGCTGGATGGCCTGGACCCTGGATGCAGGACTGAGCGTGTCCGATGACCTGATCCTTTCCGCGGCCCCCGCCGCCGACCAACCGGCCACGGCTGCGCTGGCGTTGCGGGCAGCCGAAGGTGTCAGCGATCCGGAACACCGCGACGAAGCCCGGCTGATCAAGGCCAGGGCGCTTGTGGCCGAAGGCCTTCTGAAAAAAGCAGCTTCCGAATTGCAGCGACTGGCAGTCCCGGGGCCCGTCGCAGCAGTCCAGGTTGATGCCAGGCACCGGCTTATGGCGCTGGATCTTCTTGGAGGAGCACGTCCAGGCTGGCCGGTGAATGGCCAAGGATCTGCCGGTACGGAAACGCGGGAATCCGACGGCGGGTCCGGGCTGGGCGGGGATGACCCCGGCATGATGGTCGTGGAAAGGATACACAGTGCCGAGCGCCTGCTTCCGTCAGGCGATGCCACGGCCGCGTTGGCCGCGTCCACTGCAGCGATGTCGTTGATTGACGGAGACCCGGACCTGGAGGTTTTCCGGCCCGGTGCCCTGCTGCGGCACATGATGTGCCTCCGCAGCGAACTGGCGTGGGACCAACTGGACCAAGCGTCCGCTTGTCCCTGGGATTACGCCGTACCGGCGCACATGGCGTGGAGCCTGGAGGTTGCCCGGGGGTACGCGCGCATCAGCCAGGGACTGCCCGGGGCTGCGCGGCAGATTTTGGAACCGGTTGTTGCTGAACTTCACGACGCCGGCCTGCCGCCCGTCCACGCACTGGCATCGGTCCTGCTGGCCTACTCCGAGGCATGCGCCGGTGATGCTGCCCAGGCGGGGGACCGGATCCGGAAGGTGCCCGATGAACAGGCGGAGCCCGCCGGGGGGCTCCTGCAGCAGGCAACGGCGTTGTACCGGGCTGCGGCCCTGGCTGCATCATCCGGCGATCCGGGCACCCTCCTGGATCTGGCGCACATTTTCCAATCGGGACGGGCCCCGTTGATGGAGGCGTCGGCTTTGTCCCTGTTGGCACTGAACGCAAGCGGTACCGGCATCGGGAATTCCTTCCTGCAGCGGCTGGCGGAACTGGGCGGTGCGCTGGGAGGGCCGCAGGGCGAAGCTACACGGTTGTTCGCCACGGCGCTGCTGGCCGATGATCCCAAGGTTCTTGAGGCTGCAGGACGCAGCCTCTCAGCTAACAGGCTTTTCGCGGAAGCGGCCCTTTGCTATTCCCGGGCGGCCACGGGCTACGAGTCCCGGACCCGCACCGCTGCAAGCCGCCGGGTCACCCTCTTGCTGGAGCGGCTCCGGAACGCATTCGGCAGTGAAGCCGTTCCACCGTTGGGATGGCAGCCGGGCACTGCACGCTGCTGACGTGGGCAATGGCACATCGGGCGGAACAGCCGGGCGTGGGATAATTGATTGTCCCTGAAGGATTCCCAAGGAGCGCCCCTTGACCGTCGTATCAACTCCCGCGTCACTGCAGCCGTCCGTGCATGCCATGGACAATGCGGAGGTCCTGCGGATCCGGAACGACTTCCCCGTGCTGGACCAGTTGGTCCATGGGAAGCCCCTGGTGTATCTGGACTCAGGCGCAACGTCGCAGAACCCGCTGAGCGTCATCGAAGCCGAGCAGGAGTTCTACGAACAACGCAATGCCGCGGTCCACCGTGGAGCCCACCACCTTGCCGTGGAAGCCACGGATGCCTTCGAGAACGCCCGTCAGACGGTGGCGGACTTCATAGGTGCGCAGTATGAGGAAACCGTGTGGACATCCAATGCCACGGAGGGCCTCAACCTGATCAGCTATGCCCTGTCCAACGCGGCGCTATGGGCCGCGCAGGGACGGGGTGCTGCCGCCCTGAAGGACCTCGCGATCGGTCCGGGCGACGAGATCGTGGTGACGGAGATGGAACACCACGCCAACCTCATTCCGTGGCAGGAACTGGCCTTCCGCACAGGAGCCACCCTGAAATACATCCCCATCACAGACCAGGGTGCACTGCAACTGGATGCGGCAGCCACGATCGTGGGGGAGCGCACCCGCTTGCTGGCCTTTACGCATGCCTCAAATGTGTTGGGCACCATCAATCCCGTGCCGGAGCTTGTGGCACTGGCCCGCAAGGTGGGGGCACTGGTAGTGCTGGACGCCTGCCAGTCCGCCCCTCACCTGCCCGTCAACGTCAAGGACCTGGACGTCGACTTCGCCGTGTTCTCCGGCCATAAGATGCTGGCTCCCACGGGCGTTGGCGTCCTGTACGGGAAGCAGGACCTCCTGGATGTCCTGCCGCCTTTCCTGACCGGCGGTTCCATGATCACCACGGTCACCATGGACCGTGCCGAATACCTGCCGGCACCGCAGCGTTTCGAAGCCGGGACACAGCGGATTTCCCAGGCTGTTGCCCTCGCCGCAGCGGTGAACTATTTGACGGAAACCGGTGTAGACCGGATCCACGCCTGGGAAACAACGTTGGGACAGCGCCTGGTCGCCGGCCTGGAGAGCATCGACGGCGTTCGTGTCCTGGGTCCGGCATCCGGCGCTGAACGGATTGGCCTGGCCGCCTTCGACGTCGCCGGCGTCCATGCCCATGACGTCGGACAGTTCCTGGACGACCGCGGCATCGCTGTCCGTGTGGGCCACCACTGCGCGCAGCCTCTGCACCGCCGGCTGGGGCTGACGGCCACTACCCGTGCCAGCACCTACCTGTACAACACCACGGACGACGTCGACGTTTTCCTCGACGCCGTCTCCGGCGTGCGGGCGTACTTCCAGGCCTGAAAGGCAGAACCCCATGAGTCTTGACCAGCTGTACCAGCAGATCATCCTGGACCACTCCAAGCAACGCCACGGCAGCGGCCTGGCAGGCACCCCGGCACCGTCCGGAGCGGCCACGGGCCAGTCCCACCAGTTGAACCCGGTCTGCGGCGATGAGGTCACCCTGCGCCTGGCCGTAGCAGACGGGACCGTGCAGCAGATCAGCTGGGACGGAGCGGGGTGCTCGATCTCCATGGCGTCGGCGTCCGTGCTCAGCGAGATGGGCGAGGGCATGGCCGTTGATGAACTGCAGGCCGTAATTGAGAACTTCCGCGAGGTCCTGCGATCCCGGGGCAAGGTCCCGGCCGACCCTGAAATCCTGGGCGACGCGGCCGCGTTCGAGGGTGTGGCCCGCTACGCCGCCCGGGTCAAATGCGCCATGATCTCCTGGGTTGCCGCCGAGGACGCACTGAAGCAGGCCACAGCCTAGCCGCCCTCCCGACGCGGACTCAGGTGCGGCTGAAAACGTCAGGTACGCCGTCGCCGTCGTCATCCCGTACTTCCTCAGCCGCCACCTGCCGGTAGTGCCGGTTGCGGGCCTTAAGCACGACGGCGGCCAGCAGCGCCGAAAGCAGGGAACCTGCCAGGATGGCCACCTTGGCGTGGTCGTTGTGGGACGAACCGGCACCGAAGCTCAGCTCGCCGATCAGCAGGGACACCGTGAAACCGATGCCGGCAAGGAGTGCCAGGCCGAAGAGGTCTATCCAGGCGATGCTTGAGTCCAGGCTGGCGCGGGTGGACTTGGTGATCAGGAACGTGGTGCCGAAGACGCCCACGGCCTTGCCCACCACGAGAGCTGCCACAACCCCCAACGCTACGGGGTCGCGGAGTGCCGATGCCATGCCCTCCGCGCCGCCCAGGGCAACGCCGGCCGAGAAGAAGGCAAAGACGGGAACAGCGAATCCTGCGGAGAAGGGGCGCAGTCGGTGCTCGAAGTACTCGGCGAGTCCTTCGGCGGGCTCGCCTTTCCTTCCGCTGGCAAAGACCGGGACGGCGAACCCCAGCAGCACTCCGGCCACCGTGGCATGGATCCCGGAAGCATGGACGAGTGCCCAGGTGGCCAGGGCCAGGGGGAGCAGCAGATACCAGTTGCGGATGCGCTTCTGCACCAGGAAGGTGAAGATCCCCAGTGGCACCAGCGCGGCCAAAAGCATGAGCGGCTGGAGGCCGGAGGAGTAGAAGAAGGCGATGATGCCGATCGCGATGAGGTCATCGACCACGGCGAGGGTGAGCAGGAACGTCCGCAGGGCGGCTGGGAGATGCGTGTTGATGACTGCGAGGACGGCCAAGGCGAAGGCGATGTCCGTTGCCGTGGGGATGGCCCAGCCTTTGAGGGTCTCCGGTCCCGAGCCGAGGTTGAACAGTACATAGATGAGCGCCGGGACCATGACGCCGCCCACGGCCGCTGCCACCGGGACCACGGCACGTGCGGGTTTGCGGAGTTCCCCGGCAACGAATTCACGTTTGAGTTCAAGGCCCGCCAGGAAGAAAAAGACTGCAAGCAGCCCATCGGAGGCCCAGTGGCCCAGGCTGAGGTCCAGGTGCCAGGGTTCGTAGCCGGCCTTGAGGTCGCGCAGCCCGAAGTACGAGCCGGCAGCGGGGGAGTTGGCCCAGACCAGCGCCACGACAGTTGCTGCAAGGAGGAGGGCCCCGCCTACTGTCTCCGTCCGCAGGATCGCAAGGATGCGGCGGTACTCGGGATAGCTGGAACGGGCGAAGATCTTGCTGGGTGTGCTGGGTTCGGCCATGCGGGCTCCTTGGCTGGTTCGGGGTATCACAATGACTCCGCCGACCAGACTTCCCGGCACACCAACACCCATCTTACCCAAGTAAGTAGCAGTAGAGCGCGTTATGAACGGTCAAAACGCGCTCTACTGCGACCCAGTTGGGTGAGGGGTCAGGCGAGGAGGCCTGCGACGCCGATGACAGCCGTCGCGAGGCCCAGCACCATGGAGATGGTCACCAGGACCACGTGCACGGTCAGGAACTTCGTCGCCTTGCCGGCTGCGTCGCGGGCGCGCGGGTCCTTCATGACGCGCTTGAGGAACTGCGGCCACACGACCAGCGACCACACACCCGCAATGATCAGGATGACCGCCAGGATCGCGGGAATGTCCACGCTAGTGGCTTTCGAGCCAGGCCTGGGCCTGCTGCGACTGGATGTTCAGGGCCTTGCCCACCATCGGCTCCGCGGCATCGGCGATCTTGCCGCCGAGGAACGGCACCGAAGACTTGACGTTGCCTTCGAGCTCGATGCGGGTGCTGCCACCCTCGGCCACGAGGCGCTGGACCGCGGTGACGTCCAACGGTGCGCCGGCCACCTTGAGGGCGATCGTGCTGGCACGCGAACCGTCGGCAGCGGGGGCTTCCCACTGCTCGGTCTGGGTGACCGTGAGGCTCTCGCCGACGAACTTGCGCGCAATATCCGGAAGGCGCGTCGTGGGAAGCGTGCGGACGGTGGTGGTGCTGAAGGCGCCGGCGGTGTCGCCGTCGATCGTGAACGATTCCAGGGAGCCGCCCACCAGTTCGCTCGTGTGGCGCAGGAAGTCCTCGTTGACGAATACGGCGGTGACGCGGTCTACGCTGTGCGGCAGGGTGGTGGATGCACTCAGGGCCATGGGTCCTCCGTGGATTGGGGTTATGGAGCTCTTTTAGCTCCCAACATCCTACGGGGTGTCCTTGGCGACCTCTGAACCGGCAGCTTCCTGCAGGGTGATGGCAGCGGCGGAAATGTTCCGTGCCATGGATGGGAAAATGACGCCGTGAAACGGATAGACACCAAGCCAGTACAGTCTTCCGCCCAAACCGCGGGGGAAGAAAATGGCGCGTTGCTTGTAGAGGCTCCCGCCGCCGTCGGGCTCCACTGCCAACTCGAGCCAGGCGCGCCCGGGCGCGCGCATCTCCGCCCGCAACCGCAGCAGGTGCCCCCGGTCGATGGCCTCCACGCGCCACCAGTCCACCACCTCGCCCGTGCCGAGCGTCTTGGGGTGGCGGCGTCCGCGCAGCAGGCCCGCACCGCCCTGGAGCTTGTCCAGCCACCCCCGCACCCGCCACGCCAGCGGCAGCGAGTACCAACCGTTTTTCCCGCCAATGCCCTCGATCACGGTCCATACGTGCTCCGGCCGGGCTGTGCTGTGGAACGTGCGGGTGTCCGTGTAGACCTTGTAGCCGGCCCAGTCGGGGTCGCTCGGCAGAGGATCGGCGTCAATGCCGGCATTGGCCCAGGTGGTCTCCACCTGGCCGTCGCGTTCCTTGCCGAGCGCCAGGGCGACAGCGCGGCGGTAGGGCGTCAGGCCGCCGTCGGGCCGGGGAATGTAACGGTCGACGTCGTGCTCCCGCGACACAGCGTCGTGCTGCAACGACTGGACCAGCGGCAAGGACATGGACAACGGGATGGGCGTCACCAACGCAACCCAGAGCCCGGCCAGCTTGGGCGCAGGCACCGGCAAGGCGATGACCAGCCGGCGGGGCAAACCGCGTTCCACTGCGTACTCGTTCATCATGTCCTTGTATTTCAGGACGTCACGGGAACCGATGTCGAAGGTCCGGTTGAGGCGGTCCGGGAGCGTGGCAGCCGCAACGAGGTAGTGCAGGACGTCCCGGACGGCTATGGCTTCGATCCGGTTGTTGACCCAACTGGGTGCCGGCATCACGGGCAGGGTGTCAGCCAGATGGCGGATCATCTCGAACGACGCAGAGCCGGACCCGATCACCACGCCGGCCTGGAACACGATCGAGTCCACCCCGGAGTCGAGGAACACCCGGCCCACCTTTTCCCGGGAGCGCATGTGCGTTGACAGCAGGGCATCGTCAGGATGCAGCCCGCCCAGATACACGATCCTGTCCACCTTCGCCGCCGCAGCCGCGGAGGCGACCAACATGGCCATGGACTCTTCCTTCGCCTCGAACCCGCTGCCGGAGGCCATGGAATGCACCAGGTAATACAGCACCTCCACGTCCGCCAGTGCCTTTTCCAGGGCGGCGCCGTCCGACAACGAGTCCTGGATCACCTCCACATCCTGCCGCCACGGCACGTCGGCGATTTTCTGAGGCGTCCTGACCACCACCTTGACACGATGGCCGGCCTCCAGGAGCCGGGGCACCAGCCGGCCTCCGATATAGCCGGTGGCTCCGGTGACGAGGACTGTTCTGGGCTGCTGCACTGTGCGGGACCGCTTTCCTTCGGTTGGCTGCAAGGGAACTCCTGGGGCCGGAGGGAGGGGTAGGCTGGAATGACCCGGCAATTCGTTTGAATTTCCGGGCATTTGTGTTGCCTGCCCTTGGACCCACCCTAGGAGTTTCAGCCATGAGCCTCAACGGTCTGCGCCGCGCGTTGGCGGAGGACAAGACTTTTGCGCGCGTCCGGACAGAGGCTGGGCGGCCTTTCGCGTCGCGCAGCACGGACTACCAGATCAGCGCGCCGACGGGCATGCGGTCTGTCCTGCTCGCTGAAATGGCCGATGCCCTGGCCGGCGGCCCGGAGAACCCCGTGGTGCTTGCCGTGACAGCCACCGGCCGCGAGGCCGAGGACCTGACCGCCGCGCTCGCCTCCTACCTTCCGGCAGAGTCAGTGGCCACCTTCCCCAGCTGGGAGACCCTCCCGCACGAACGGCTTTCGCCGCGTTCGGACACCGTGGGGCGCCGGCTTTCCGTCCTGCGGCGCCTGGCCCATCCGGAAAGCTCGACGGCGGCGGCGTTGCGTGTGGTGGTTGCTCCCGTCCGCGCCGTGGTCCAGCCGATTGTGGCCGGGCTGGGTGACCTCGTCCCCGTCACGCTGAAGGTGGGCCAGGAGCGATCCTTCACCGACGTGGTCAGGGCACTGTCCGACGCCGCCTACGCCCGCGTGGACATGGTGACCCACCGCGGCGAATTCGCAGTCCGCGGCGGCATCCTCGATGTTTTCCCGCCCACCGAGGACCACCCGATCCGCGTGGAGTTCTTCGGCGACGAGGTAGACCAGATGCGTTGGTTCGCGGTCGCCGACCAGCGCTCGCTGTCCGCCCCCGGCATCCACCACCCCACCGAACTGCATGCACCGCCGTGCCGCGAAATCCTCATCACGCCCTCGGTCATGTCCCGTGCGGCCAAGCTGAAGGCAGACATGCCTGCCGCCGCGGACATGTTGGAGAAGATCGCCGGTGGGATCGCCGTGGAAGGCATGGAGTCCTTGGCGCCGGTCCTGGTGGACGCCATGGTTCCGTTCGTGGACCAGCTTCCGGCAGGTTCATTGGCCGTGGTGATCGAACCGGAGAAGGTGCGCACGCGCGCACACGATCTCGCGGCGACCAACGAAGAATTCCTTGAGGCGGCCTGGTCAACAGCGTCCGACGGCGGTGCCGCGCCTTTGGCGCTTGACACTGCCCTGTTGTCCCGCGCCTCCACGGACCTGCATGCGGCCAGTTTCCGTTCCCTGACGGACACCCGTTCCTCTGCCCTGGCACACGATGTGTCCTGGTGGTCCATCACCTCACTGGCCTCCGACGAGGACCTGGTCCTCGATATCGACGTCCTCAACCTGCATGCCCGGGAGCCGCGCGGATACCAGGGCGATGTTGCGGAGATGCTGGACTTCATCGGTGGCCGGGTCCGTGACCAATGGCGCGTGGTGGTGGTGACGGATGGCCCGGGCCCCGCGCAGCGCCTCGCCGAGTTGTTCCACGACGCCGACATTCCGTGCAGCCGCGTGGATTCCCTGGACACAGAACCCCAGCCGGGAATCATCGAGGTGACCTGTGCCGCCGTCGGGCGTGGCTTTGTGCTGGACGGCCTCAAACTGGGCCTCCTCACCGAAGCCGACCTTCTGGGACGCGCGTCCGCAAGCTCCACCAAGGACATGCGCCGGATGCCGTCCAAGCGGCGGAACGCCGTGGATCCGCTGCAACTGCACGCAGGCGACTTCGTGGTCCACGAGCAGCACGGCATCGGCAAGTTCGTGGAACTCATCCAGCGCAAGGTGGCGGGAACGTCGGCCTCGGATGCGGGCCTTCGCGAGTACCTTGTCCTGGAGTACGCGCCCTCCAAGCGTGGCGCTCCCGGCGACCGGCTGTTCGTTCCCACGGACCAGCTGGACCAAGTGACCCGCTACGTCGGCGGCGATACACCGGCGCTGAGCAAGATGGGCGGCGCGGACTGGGCCAGCACCAAGTCCAAGGCCCGCAAGGCCGTCAAGGAAATCGCGGGCGAACTGATCCGCCTGTACTCGGCCCGCATGGCCTCCCGCGGACACGCCTTCGCCCCGGACACCCCGTGGCAGCGTGAACTCGAGGAAGCATTCCCCTACGTTGAGACCCCGGACCAGTTGACCACCATCAACGAGGTCAAGGCGGACATGGAACGCGAAATCCCCATGGACCGGCTGGTGTCCGGCGACGTGGGCTACGGCAAGACCGAGATCGCTGTCCGTGCTGCCTTCAAAGCCGTCCAGGACGGGAAACAGGTGGCGGTCCTGGTGCCCACCACCCTCCTGGCCCAGCAGCACTACGAGACCTTCACTGAGCGGTTCTCCGGCTTCCCCCTGCGGGTCAAGCCGCTGTCCCGCTTCCAGACCAGCAAGGAAGCAAAGGAGACGGCGGAGGGCGTCAAGAACGGCTCCGTGGATGTGGTGATCGGAACCCATCGCCTGCTGTCCAAGGATTTCGAGTTCAAGGACCTTGGCCTGGTGATCGTGGACGAAGAGCAGCGGTTCGGCGTGGAGCACAAGGAAGCGCTCAAGAAGATGCGCACCAACGTGGACGTGCTGGCCATGAGTGCCACGCCGATCCCGCGAACCCTGGAAATGTCCCTGACGGGTATCCGCGAGACCTCCACCCTGGCCACGCCGCCGGAAGAACGCCATCCCGTGCTGACATACGTCGGTCCTTTCACCAACAAGCAGACCTCGGCAGCCATCCGGCGTGAGCTCATGCGCGAAGGGCAGGTGTTCTTCGTGCACAACCGGGTCTCCTCGATCGAGCGCGTTGCCGCTCAGATCCGTGAACTGGTTCCCGAAGCCCGGGTGGAAGTGGCCCACGGCCAGATGTCCGAGAGCCGCCTGGAAAAGATCATCGTGGACTTCTGGGAGAAGCGCTTTGACGTCCTGGTGTGCACCACCATCATTGAGACCGGCCTGGACATCTCCAACGCCAACACGCTCATCGTCGACGGCGCGGACAAATACGGGCTGTCCCAGCTCCACCAGCTCCGTGGCCGCGTGGGCCGTGGCCGCGAGCGGGCCTATGCCTACTTCCTCTACCCCTCGGAGAAGCCGCTGGGCGAGGTGGCACTGGAGCGTCTCAAGGCCGTGGCGGCGCACAACGAATTGGGCGCCGGCATGCAGTTGGCCATGAAGGACCTGGAGATCCGTGGTGCAGGCAACCTGCTCGGCGGTGAGCAGTCCGGCCACATCCAGGGTGTGGGTTTCGACCTTTACATCCGTCTGGTGGGCGAGGCTGTGGCCGAGTACCGGGGCGAGGCCGAAGAAAAGGCTGCAGAAATGAAGATCGAGCTGCCCGTCAACGCGCACCTGCCACATGACTATGTGCCCGGCGAACGGCTCCGGCTCGAGGCGTACCGGAAGCTGGCCGCTGCGGTGACGAACGAGGCCATCGACGAGGTCCTGGCCGAGCTCGTGGACCGCTACGGTGAGCCGCCGCTGCCTGTGCAGAACCTCATTGCCGTGGCCCGCTTCCGTGTGGGCGCGCGCGAAGCCGGCCTGTCCGACGTCGCGCTCCAAGGCAACTTCATCCGCTTCTCGCCAGCGCAACTGCCTGAATCCAAAGTCATGCGCCTCAACCGCATGTACCCGGGTTCGCAGGTCAAGCCCGCGCTTGACGCTGTCCTCATTCCGAAGCCCAAGACCGCCCGGATCGGTGGCCGCGACCTGCAGGACGCCCAGATCCTCGAGTGGGCCAATAGCGTGATCGAGGCCATCTTCACCGACGTACCCGTAAAGGCTGGCTAGCTTCAATGATGGGAGGACACCACGCCGCGTCGGGAGCCGCGGCGTGGATCGCCATTGCCTCGACCGGCCCCTATGCCCTGGGCTGGTATCCGCTGGATTCCACCGGCATCCTGATTGGAGCCATGGCGACGGCGGGCACCGCGCTCGTGTGCGACTGGGACCACCGGCACAGCACGATCGCCAACTCGTTGCCGCCACTGTCCAATGTCATCGCGGTGGGCATCGAGAAGGCCAGCGGCGGGCACCGGCAGGGGACGCACTCGCTGCTGGGTGCCTCGGCGTTCGTGGTGCTGGCGGCCATGGCGGCCCAGTTCCAGGTGGTTACCCCCGTGGGCAAGCTCTCCGTGGGCGCCGGACTGCTGTGCATGTTCATGATCAACCTGGCTGCCAAGGCCCTGAACCTGTTTCCCAAATCGGGGTGGATCACCAACTGGCTGTTCGCGCTGGCCATGGCCGGTCTGGTGACCTGGTTCGCGCCCGGCCAGTGGGGGTGGCTGCCGCTGTCCATGCTGACCGGCGTCGTTGTCCACATCGTGGGGGACATGATCACGGTGGGCGGAGTGCCCCTGCTGTGGCCGATCGTCATCAAGCCACCCAAGTTCCTCAGGAAGTCGCTGGTGAGCGGCATCTGGCGGGCCAACGGGGCGTTCTCGATTCCGCTGCTGGGCCGTGCGGGGTCCCGGCGGGAGTGGCTGGTCCTTATTCCCGTGAGTGGCTACGCCATGGTAGGCATGGCGACGTCCGCGTGGGCTTTGGCTGAGCAACACTGGCCCGGCGTCCTGGCCGCGCTGATGGCCTTCTCCAACGGCTGAGCACCAATCGCTTGAGCCTTCATCAATGGCGTCATGTAATGCCTCCTGTCTCCACTCCCTAGCGGAGGGCACCAGCCCAACAGCCAAGTGGGTTCGGGATGATGGAGGATCAGATGGTACCGCTGCATGCGCGCAGCACGCACGCCGCTATTGTGGAAAGTCCCCATACCCGCCACGCCACGATGTCGCTGCGGCGCTCGCGTGTGGACCTCGAGGTGGTGATTCCCGCCTACAACGAGGCTTCGCGGATCCAGTTCACGCTCCAGCGTGCCGTCGACTTCCTGGCACAGCAACCGTGGTCTTCACGCATCGTGGTGGTGGACAACGCCAGCGTGGATGAGACCGGCGCGCTGGTCCGGCGTCTCTCGCGGGAGGCGGGGGACAAGGTCCCGGTTTCGGTTATCGGATGTTCACGGCGCGGCAAAGGGGCTGCCGTCCGCCGCGGCCTGCTGAGCGGCACGTCCAAGTACACGGGTTTCTTCGATGCGGACCTGGCTACGCCCCTGGAAACCCTGACAGAAGTCATGTCCCACCTCGAGCTTGGCGCGCCGGCCGTGATCGGTTCGCGGCACGCCCCCGGTTCCCGGCTGATCCGGCGCCAGCAGTTTGGACGTCGGCTGGGTGGCAAAGCATTCCGGGTACTGACCAGGTCAAAGGTCAAAGGCATCTTTGACACGCAGTGCGGGTTCAAGTTCTTTGAGCGCGACGCCTTGACGGCCGCAATGGTCCAATGCCGTGCCACGGGCTTTGCCTTCGACGTCGAACTCCTGCTCCGGTTGCAGCACCAGGGCGCCCGCATCATCGAGTTGCCCGTGGCTTGGACGGACGGGGAAGCATCCACGTTCCGGCCTGTCCAGGACGGACTTGCGAGCTTCGCTTCCGTTCTTCAACTCCAGAAGCCCAAGCCATGAGTCCGATGCCGGTGGCACGTAATGCCGACCTCGCCGGCAAGAGTGTGCTGGTACTCAACTGGCGGGACATCAGGCACTCACAAGCAGGTGGCGCAGAACAGTACATGCACCAGATCTCGCGCCGATGGGTCGAGGCCGGTGCACGGGTCACGTGGTACACCGGACGCGACCACGGCCAATCCGCCGAAGACACCATTGACGGCATCCGTATCCTGCGCTCCGGCGGCACACTGGCCGTCTACGCCTACGCCGCGTTGCGGCTGTTGCGCACCCGCGGCCACTTTGACGCAATCGTGGATTGCCAGAATGGAATCCCCTTCTTTTCGCCCCTGTTTGTCCAGGGCGGTCCGCCGATCGTCCAGGTGGTGCACCATGTGCACCAGGAACAGTTCAGCACCAGGTTCTCCCCGCCGCTGGCCGCACTGGGACGCTTCCTGGAAAGCACGGGAGCGAAGGCTGCCTACGGCCAGAGGGCCATTGCGGCCGTGTCCCCGTCCACCAGGATGGAACTGCGCAAGCTCGGCTTTTCCGGGCCTATCCACGTGGTGCCGAACGGCAGCATCGACCTGCCCACGGTGGCAGGTGACAAGGCTGCCGACCCCACTATTGCCGTAGTCAGCAGGTTGGTGCCGCATAAGCGGCTGGAACTGCTTTTGGGGCAGGTGGCCGCGGCAGCCCGGGACATCCACACCTTGAAGCTGGACATTGTGGGCGACGGACCGGAACGGCCGCGATTGCAGCAGCTGGCGACCGACCTTGGCCTGGACCACATGGTGACTTTCCATGGCTATCTGCCCAACCAGGAACGGGACCGCCTGCTTGGCAGGGCATGGCTGACCGCCTCCACGTCCGCCTCGGAGGGATGGGGCTGCTCTGTCATTGAAGCCGCCGCGTGGGGCGTTCCCTGCCTTGCGCTGAGGGTTCCGGGCATCAGGGACTCGGTGGTCGACGGCCGGACCGGATGGCTCGTTGACACACCGAAGGAGTTCGGTGCCGCCTTGCTGGTGGCGTTGGACACCATGGCAGACCCATCCGCGGCCCGCACCATCACTGCACAATGCCGCGACTGGGCGCAGTGCTTTACCTGGGACCGGAGTTCGGCCCTGCTGGCCGGTGTCGTGATGGAGGAAGTACTCCGCCAACGCTCTCCCGGCCTCCGCCCCGCCTCCGACATGTCAACGCTGGCCCGGTTCCGGATGCCCGATGGGGTGGATCTCCGCACCATCCTAGGGCCCACCGACGAAGTCAGGGACAACGGAGCGGGTGAGGTCACCGTCCTGTTGAAAGGGAGGGATGAGTTCGAAGCCTTTGCCGTGCTGCAGCGGATCGGTGTTACGGCTCCGGAACTCAGGGCGGCCGGGCGCAATGTACTCGTGGCGGGGCCGCGGGACGCTTCCACCTTGGCAGATTCGGCTGATGGGCACTGAGGGAAGGACCGGTGGCGCGCCGCCCGCCGCAAAAATTGCCCGCAGCAGCGGAGTGCTGGCTGTATCGGCAGGTGTAGTCGGCGTGCTCAGCTACGCATGCACCCTGTTGATGGCCACCATGCTCAGTACGGCTGACTACACCAGGTTCGCCGCCGCCGCCATGATGCTGGGCATGGTGGGGATTGTGGCATCCGCGCTGGTGCCGTTGCCGTTGTCGCACGTGGTGGCCGTCCACCCCGCAGGTTCGCTGGAACGCAGGGACGGTATGGCTTTCTCGGTTTTTGTATCCGGCCTTGCCGGTGTTGCTGCTGCATTGGTGACCGGGACGATCACCCTGGCCCTGGGTTCTCCTTCTCTGGCAGGGGCGGTGGCGCTGGGGTCGATGGCGATCTTCGCGGTCACCGCACCAGCCGGGTGGCTGCAGGGTGAACTTCGATTTTCCTGGTACGCCGTGACCAATGTCGGAGAAGTCCTGGCCCGGTTCCTGTTCAGCCTCCTGGTGGTGGCCCTTGCCTGGGGCGCAGGGGGAGCGGTGCTTGGATTCGCCGTGGGCTCCGTGGTGCCGCTGGTAGTTCCAGCGTCCTTCTACCGCGACCTGCAGTGGCGGCCCAGCGTGTTGCGGGAGAGGGGGAGATGGGCCGAAACGGGCGACATCGCGTCGGTCTTGTGCGTTGTTTCCGTGCTGGTGGGCCTGGACGTGGTGGTGGTCGGTTTCCTTGACGGTGGCTCGGTGCCCGCTGCCGGTTTCCAGGCCCTGGCCACCATTGCCAAGGGGCCGGTGTACGTTGCAGCAGGGACGGCCCTGGTGGCCTTTCCGCTGCTTCGCACCCCTGGCGCGGACATCCGGCAGGTCCTGACGGATGCGTTTACGTCATTCGGCGAGCTGGCAGTCGTGGCCTTTTCCATCATTGCCACGGCACCTCACACCGTGGCGGGAATCATCATCCCGGCGAAATACCATGGCTCGCTCGCTTCGCTGCCGTGGTTGGCTGCCGCCGGTCTTGGCTACGCCGTCATCATGGTGTTGTCCACGATTCTGCTGGCCCTGGGAGCTTACCGGCGTTGCCAGTTGGGTCTTGTGTTTGCCACGGCGCTGATCCTGGCTGCGCTATGGGGCGGCTGGCAGTTGCAGGGAGTGGCCGGGCTGACGATCGGTTCGGCTCTGGGTTCCGTGGCTGCAGCCCTGGTGCTCGCCGCAATGGCCCGGCCCGTGATGAACGGCAGATCCGGGAAAAGAAACCGGGCCAGGCCCCTGTGCCTCGCCGTCGCAGTGGTTGCTGCTTTGGCAGCGGCAGCCTGGCTGCATCCGGTTGTTTGGCTCATTCTGGCTGCCGCCGTGGGTGCAGCAGCACTGATCCGGCAGCGCGGGCAGGGGGCACCGCGACCCGCGTCGGCGGCAGCACATCAACGGCATGCCGGAGGACGGCCATGACGGCAACGGGACGGAGGTCGCTGCACCGGCAGTCCCTGGCCTGGGTCTCAAGCATCGGCCGGCAACCCGGAAGCATGGTTCTGCGCCTGGTGAGCAGCCGGATCTTTGGTGCTTTCGCAGTGGGTGCCGGGGCGTTGTGCGTCCGCGCTGTGGGGTTGGAACGTGCCTTCGAGGTGTGGGTCGATGAGCTCCTCTACGTCCAGTTGGGGCAGTCAGTCAGCGCCGGCCACTTTCCCACCCTGCCGGACGGGCCGTTCTTCCTGCATCCGCCGGGGTACTTCCTGCTTGAGGCGGCGGTGATCTCGGGCTATGGCATTCTGTGCAAGGACTTCTTCATCATCTGTACTGCCGCCCCGCTGGTGCTGGCTGCGGTCTGGAAACGCACCCTGCCCTGGCGTCAGGCCGGTGTGGTTCTGGCTTCCTCTGCAGTGCCCTACACGGCCTACCTGATGGTGGTGGCCCTCAACGGATTCCTTCCCTCGTGGTGGGAGGCCAAGAGCCAAGGACTGTTGAGGGTGAGTGGGGTGGAGAAGAGCACGGGCTTCACCGCGGAAGGTTCGCCCAGCATCGTCGACAGGCTGGTAGAGCAAAGCGCCACCTTCGGAACCAGTTATGTCCTGCTGGCGCTGTGTCCGATCGCGGGACTCCTGCTGTGTTTCAGCCTCAGCGCGCCGTGCCGGCTGCTTGGCCTCGTGGGACTGGGGCTGGGCACTGCGGGAGCCTACAGTGCCCTCTTCGGCACCTTCGAAGAGCAGTACGGTTACGGTGTCATGGTTGCCGGCGTCATCTGCGCGGTATTGGCGGTGACGGAGCTGCGGCACCGGTTCACTCGGGGACGAAGGGTCTTGACCGCCATTGCAGCCTGCTTCGTCGCCATGACCATCCTGCTGGGAACCAGGACCGTCGCCACCGTGGACAGCGGCTTTGTCCAGGCCAGGGAATGGGTCCGGACCCATCTGCCCGCCGATGCCCGCGTCAGCGTCACCAACAGCACCGGCAAGCACATCTTCGAGCACGATCCACGGTTCGGCGTCTGGCCATCCGCGGCCCTGATGCAGGCACACGGCGCCAGCTACATCCTCACCCAATCAGCACCCACACTGCAGGGATATGGCTATGCCAACCCCACCATGCTGGCATGGCTTGAGGAACATGCTGTGGCCGTCTTCAGCGCTTCCGGACCCACCAACGGCCGGACAACGTTGTGGTGGGTGGACGGGCAGGATTTGAAGGAAGCCGCTGCCACCAACGTTGGGTCCCCGTCCAAGGACTCCGGAACAGAACGGTAGGAGCATGAGAATACTGCATCTGGGCTTTGAAGACCCCGCCATGCCTGGGGCAGGCGGCGGTTCGGTCAGGACGCACGAGATCAACCGGCGGCTCGCCACCCAAGGATTCTCCATCACCGTGCTGACCACGCGGTACCCGGGGTGGGCGGAACGGACACAGGACGGGGTGCACTATGTGCCGATTGGCTTCGGCCAGGGGAGGAACCGGCTCACGAGGCTGCTTTCCTACATCCTTCGCCTCCCCGTCGAATCCCGTCAACGCAGGGACGGCATGGACCTGGTGGTGGAGGACTTCTTCGCACCGTTCTCCACCATGGCGGCTCCGGCCTGGACCGGCAGGCCAACCCTTGCCATGGTCCAGTGGCTCCACGCCCGGGACAAAGCCAGGCAGTACAAACTGCCCCTCCACTGGTTGGAACTGATGGGGGTACGCCGGCATCGGCGGGCTATCGCCGTGTCCCAAGGCATCGCAGACCGGCTCGCTGCCATGAATCCGGCGCTGCACACAGAGGTGATCGGCAACGGCGTTGACCCTGAAGCCTGGAAGCAGGACCCACGACCCGGTCGCGATGTCCTGTACATCGGCCGCCTGGAATTCGGGGCCAAAGGCCTTGACCTGCTGATCGAGGCGTGGCGGCAGTGCATCGACCGCATGGACGGTAACCTGCTGATCGCCGGGACCGGCCCGGATGAGGAGAAGCTGCGTGGGGCAATCATGAAGGCCGGACTATCCGGTCGGGTGCGGCTGATGGGGTGGCTGTCCGGCGAACCGAAGTTCCGGGCCATGGCCAACGCCCGGTTGGTGGTTGTTCCGTCCAGGCAGGAAACCTTCGGCCTGGTGGCCCTTGAGGCGCTCGCCGTGGGAACGCCCGTGGTTGCCTTCAGGATTCCTTGCCTCCGGGAGATCGTTCCGGAGGGAACGGGCTGGCTGGTTCCGCCTTTCCACGCCGCAGCGCTCGCCGACGAACTGGTCCTGAGGTATCCGCAGGCGGGAACGGAGGACCTGGCCGGGGCATGCCGGGAGTTTGCCCGGCGGTTCGATTGGGACTCTCTGGCAGAGTTGCAGGCCCGCGCCTACCGCAGCGCGACGGCGGCATGACATGACATTCGGCTTTCCCGTTGAACGCCGGGAGGAGCAGGGCGCCCCGTGGCTTTTCCTCTCACCCCACCTGGACGACGCCGTGCTGTCCTGTGCGGCGCTCATGGCAGCCCAGGCGGGGAAGCGCGACATCGTTGTGGCCACGGTCTTCACGGAGGCATCGCCTCCGCCCCACACCCGGGCCGCGCTGTCCTTCATGCGGCAGTGCGGTGCCCATGACGCGGGGCGGCTGTTCGAGGACCGCCGGGCCGAGGATCATGCGGTTTTATCCGCACTGGGGGCGCAGTCCATCCATTTGGGTGCGGTGGATGCGCTGTTCAGGCGGCGGACCCCCGGCTGGAGCCTGCTCCCCGCGATCACCACCATGGCAGCAGAACGCTTCGCGCCGGAGCTGACGCACCTCTATCCCACCTACCGTTTCGATATCGCCCTCGGCCGGATCGCCAAAGGGGACCGGAGTCTGCAGCAGGACCTCCGGGCCGCCGTCGACGACCTCATGGCCGTGTCGGGAGCGGAGCTTCTGTTCTGTCCGGCCGGTGTCGGCAACCACGTGGACCACCTGATGACGCGGGAAGCCGGTGCCGGGCACCGCGACAAGATGGTCTTGTATTCCGATTTTCCCTACGACCTCCTGTCGCACCCGGACCCGGCGCTCCTGGGAGGGTTGGAGCCGTGGACATGGGAAGAAGGGATCGAGTTCAAGCCGGGATGGATCCGGCACTACGGCACCCAGGTCGGGGCCCTCTTTCCCGACGGCGTAATCCCGGTCAAACCGGAAACATACTACGTGTCAGGGCATCTCAGCCGGAGCCTTAAACACAAGACGGCCCGGGCTTTGGGCCCGGACCGCATCTTGTATCAGGAAACTCAGCTTTCGCCGGCCGAATCCGAACGGCCGAGGATGGTCTGGGGGATCCAGAACGCCAAAGCGAACAAGCCGAGGCAGACAGCCATAGGCCAGACGTTGTCCAGGGTGAGGAAGGACAGCGAGTAGATGGCGCCAAGGAAGCAGACGATGATCACGGCGAACAGGACCAGGCTGGTGCCGAGGCTGTTCTCTTTTTCAATCGGGGCGCTGGTAGCGTTCTTGGACATTCGTTCCTCCTCAGCCCTGAAGGGCTCAAAATCTGTGGCGGTCACCGGTGGCCTCAGTACGCGGATGAACCCTGTTCACCTTTGACGATGGCAATGCCGGAACTGGCGCCGATACGTGTTGCACCTGCAGCAATCATAGCCTGTGCATCGGCCAGGGACCGTACGCCGCCCGAGGCCTTCACGCCAACCCCGGGGCCAACAGTGCTGCGCATCAGGGCAACGTCTTCCACCGTTGCTCCGCCACCGTTGAATCCCGTAGAGGTTTTGACGAAGTCTGCCCCGGCCTCGACGGCGGCCTGGCAGGCGGTCACCTTTTGTTCGTCCGTCAGCATGGACGTCTCGATGATGACCTTCAGGATGGCCTCGCCGGCGTGCACGGTTTCTGCGACGGCAGCAATGTCTTCCACCAGCGCGCCCTTGTCGTTTTCGCGGGCGGAAGCCATGTTGACCACCATGTCGATCTCATTGGCGCCGTCCAGGACTGCGCCGCGTGCCTCGAACGCCTTGACGTCCGTGGGTGTCGCGCCGAGCGGGAAACCCACCACCGCGCAGGTCAGGACGCCGGATCCCTTGAGGGCCTTGGCGACGGTCTTGACCCAGATGGGGTTGACGCAGACGGACTTGAATTTGTACTCGACGGCCTCGGCGCACACCTTCAGGATTTCAGCTTCGCTGGCCTCGGGCTTCAGCAGGGTGTGGTCGATGTAGGAGGCGATGCCGGCTTGGTTGCTCATGGAATCCTTCCGTGCCGGGCGTGGCCGGCCCGGTGGCCGCAGGGTTGTCACTGCCCGTCAAAGGACCATCTTGCCATATGGGCCGGACCCGGCATCGGCCCTGCTCAGGCGGCCGCGCCGGCTGGTTCCCTGCTGCCCAGGGAGTCCCGGCGACCCAGGAGTCCGGACGCGCAGAGCGAAGCTGAGGATTCTGCCGTGAGGAGGAGCCCGAGCCGAAGGCCGTCGCAGGAGGCGGCGTCCCCGATCGCCCAGATGCCGGGTACCGAGGTGGCGAGGTCGCGTCCCACCGCAATGCCGCCGTCGGGGGCTGTGCGGAGACCGGCGCTGGCGGCCAACTCGCTGCGGGCCGTGCGTTCTTCGGCCAGGACCACCAGGTCACCGTTCATGCTGCTGCCGTCCTCGAAGAGTATGCCTGTAGCCGGCAGCGGGGAACCTGCCATGGAGGGAACGACGGCGGCCGGGCGCAGCGTGGTGCGTACGGGACGGACACCGCGGGCGCGAAGCACGGCTTCGGCCTGTCCGGCTGCCGGCCCGGTGCCCACCAGGATGCCGAGGGGACGGCGACCGACGATCCGGGTGACGTCCTTGACCGCCTCGCCGATCGCTCCGGCGTCGTCGATGGTGGAGTAGTTCAGGCCGCAGTAGGCTCCCGTGACCGGTGGCAGGGCCGGGGCGGAACCAGTGGCGATGACCAGCTGGTCGTAGGCGAACTCCATGCCGTCCACGGTGGTGACCCTCCTGGCGTCGGCGTCGATGAAGCTGGCAGCCTGGCCGAACCGGACGGATACCTGCGGCAGCTCTGCGAGTTCCAGTAACTCCTCCGGGCAGTCGTCACGGTTGCTGAGGACAGTGACGGTGCCGTTGAAAGGTTGCTGGCGGGGGATGGACTGACCGGCGAGGCGCCGCACGAGGGCCTGGGCTGCGGGGCCCGCCCCTGCGATGACGATGTGGAGGGAAGCTGCGGAGGAGGTGGCGGACATGGTGGGTCCTTTCGCTGGTAAGACCTGTTTGGTGCTGTTGGTTTTCAGCGTAGAGTGCCCTTTTTTCGCTGGTGTTTCCCGGCTGTTGCCATCTTTCGTTGTTCCGTAGCGTGCCGTTTACCGGCCGGTAATAACGTGCGTCACATCCGCTGCAGGACAGCCCTTGTCAGTACCTCCGCAGCAGCTCCCGCAGCCCGTTCGCGGCGAACCCCGCCACGGCGCCCGCCCGGTCTGCGAGGCCGTGGGCGCCCACCGGCTCCACGGAGCCCAACAGGCCTGCAGCATCCGCCAGGGACATTGTCAGTTCAGCAGTGGCATCCCCGACCTTCAGCCGGGCCCGGCGCGAGTCCATCCAGGCGTCCGGACCGGGGTCGTCGTGCAGGGTGCGCGTCACGGCGACGTCCTGCCACCCGCCGTCGAACCTGGTCCGTGCACGGTAGGTGATGTCATTGCCGTCCGTTTCCACATGTCCGCCCGCCAGGAAGGTCCGTCCGTTGAACCGGGGGTGGTCCAGGTAACCGGTGAGCTGCGGGTTTCCGCCGTCAGGTGACGAGGGCAGGATGATTGTGGCGCTGAAAGTGAGCGGCTGGCCGCCGACATCGCCCCGCAGGGTGTCGGTGAAGCGGACCCCCGGAGCGGGGTCGGTCATGGCGGTGCAGGTGTGGTCCTTGGCAACGCCATCGGGGTCCATGGTGTCGAGGTATTGCCGGGCGTCGCGGTATCCCATGGCTACGAGGGTGTCGGCATTGATCCTGCCCAGGTAGAACTCAGGGTCCAGCGGCAACGGGTGCTGCGGCCGGATCACGTGCAGGATGAAGTCGCGGCCGGCAGCGGCAGCGGCTTCGAAGTCCGCCAGCAGGGCACCCATGGCGCTCATTTCGATCATGTGCACGTACTGCTCCAACGGACCGTCGCCCCAGTACGGCGAGTTTCCGATGCACCAGATGAGCCAGACTTCGTCGGCGCCCCGCCGCAGCGCCTCCTGGACGTTGGCATCGCGCATCCATACGGCATCGGTCCACACGCGTCCGTCACGCTCCAGCGGGGCCAGGAAGATGGGCAGCGACATCCCGGCGGCCATCAACCCGGCGTCGATCCGGGTGGCGTCGATCGCGTGGCACCGCTTTTCGGTGAATTCCACGACGTTGAAGGAACCTTCGACGGCGCCCGGTTCCGTCGCCCGGCTGCGGATGGTTGCGTCGTTGATCCCCAGGGCAGGGAAGACCTTCTGCAGGATGCCGTCAGCATCTCCCAGGGCAGGGAGGGACCACGGCCCTTTGAGGTAGTTGCCCAGTGGGAGGGCGGAGCCGAAATCCTTCACGTCCACCGCTGACCACCGGCTGCACATGTCGGCAGGTCCGATACCTGAGAGCAGCATTCCCGCCGTCAGGATGCCGCCGGATGTGCCGTCAACATGGTGGAACGCCAGGTTTTCCTCATCGAGTGCCTTCATGACCCCGGCTTGCCAGGCCACCCTCATCCCGCCGCCGGCCAGCACCAGGGAGCGTTTCATGGGGCCAGGCTTTGAGGCCGCTGGCTGCCGGGCTTGATGCGAAGCCAGTATGCGAAGAGGAGCGCCGCCGTCGCGAGGTCGAAGAACGCGACCAGGAGGGCCAGTGGAGAGAACACGCCGTTCAGGACCCCGATGCCGACGGCGCCAAAGGCGCCTGCTTTCTGGACGCCCGACCACAGGACGACTTCGGGGGATGGCCGGGCGGCCAGCAGCGTGTGGAGGAGCAGGCCGCCCACCACCACCATGAACATGCCCACCGTCCCGAAGAGCTGGACCGCACCCGGAGTCGGGTCGCCTCCGATGAGCCGCAGGATGGTGGAACCAAAGGGGATCTGGGAGGCTCCGGTGAGGATGGTGATGACCGCGATCGCAGCAAGGACGGCCCGCAGGGGGTCGGCCCGGGTCCAGGCGCGAACGCTGCCCTGCCGCGCAGGGTAGGCGGGCTGGTGGGCGGTCATGCGAACGTCTCCCACAGCTTGCCGCGGTCCACCAGGAGCCACACGATTGCTGCCCAGGTGAGCGTGGAAACGTAGAACCTGATGTCGTTCAGCAGCATCCAGCGTTTGAGGAGGGACCGCAGTTCCGTGTCGTCGGCAAAGTCGCCACCCCGGATCCGGACATTGATGGGGATTATGAGGCCTTGGCCCACCCACGTCAGCACCACGATCCCCACCAGGCAGATGATGGCCGGGACCAGGCGAAGAGTGCCCCACTCGGACCAGACCAGGATGCCCCCGGAGATGAACATGAGGGGGACCACCGCCGTGAAGAACCTGGTAGCCGCGCGCGTGGGAATCCCGAAGTAGGTGTCGACGTTATCGCGTGACAGGCCGTGCCAGGTGGGGTAGAGGAAGAGCTTCAGGACCCACATGGTGCCCACGTACATGGTGGCGCCGAACAGGAAGTAGAGGGCATTGGCAAGGAGGAGCCAGTTCATTGGGCACCGCCTCCCGGGTGGACAGCGCCGGTGACGCGGCTCCGGTCCGGTGGGGCCAGCCATTCCTGGCCCTGCCCCAGGTTCACTACGCTGTCCAGCATCTCTCCTCCCCGGAGCCCTGCGGCGCCTGCTTCTGTGGGTGCGGTGAGGAACCAGGCCTCGTAGTGGTCGTCCAGGACGCCGTGGGCTTGCGGCAGCCAGGCGGTGAAGACCGGTTTGGGTTCCACTTGCAGGTTCTTGAGTGGTTCGACGCCGGGGGCGTCACCGAGGACGAGCCGGGCCTTGGCCGCCGGCCCCAAGGCGATGTCACCGGTGGCTTCGAAGTAGATGTCCGATTTCCAGAGCATGTTCCGGAAGACGCAGTAGTTGGAAGCGGCGAGCTTGAGCGGCAGCCCTGTTGGGCCCGGTGCTGCGGGCCGTTCGATTTCGACGTAGCAGCCCAGTTGGCCGTCCTTGTCGTACTGCGCGGAAACCGTGGAGTCTGTGACCACGAAGTCCAGGTTGGCCTGGTGCTTGGGCATGCCCCAGATTCCTTTTCCTCCCTTGACGGAGATTTCCGAACTGACGGGGAGGTCCACCACGAACTGTCCCAGGCGGAAGGTCTTCTGGAACAAGAGCGGGAGGATGGGTGGTGCAGGCCTGTGGCCGTGCGTGATGGCGATGGCCAGCGAATACTCGATGTATTTGCCGATGTCCGTTGACTTGTAGTTGACCACGGTGACCACCAGCAGGCCTTTGCCACCCAGGCTGAACGGCCGCAGTTCAGAACCGGGCAGGGCTGCGGCGGCCGCTTTCTTGTTGATCGGGAAGGCGGCCATGAGCACAGGGGAGTCGTCGGAGTTGACGGGCATGGTGTATTTGATGCCGTCCGCCAGTGCATGGTGGCCCCGCAGGCGTTCCTGGCGCCGGGGGACCGGGGAGGGCATGAGTTTGAGCAGCGGGGTGGCCAGTTCGGTGAGTGTTTTCACGAGTTCAACTCCTTGACGATCACCGGGAACGTGTCCTGCCATGCTTGGTCGCCGAAGAAGACGTCCAGGTGGCCGTAGCCGGGAATGAGGTGCAGTGTGTCTTTCCCGGGCCGGTGCTTCTGGAAGAACGCATGGGTGCGTTGTTGGCTTTCGGGGAGGAAGCACCGGTTGTCCAGGCCCGCGATGAAGGCGAACCTGGCGTCCGTGCGGGGCGCCTGCGCGGTGAAGTCCTCCGGCAGTTCGGGGTGGTTCCCCGCCGCGACCATGTGGCCGGCGCGGATGCTGCGGCCCATTTCCTCGAAGAATGTCACCGGCACTTCGGCAAATTCACCGCTGAGCCATTGGTGGGTTTGGTCGCTGAGGTTTTCGTGGGACCAAAGGGCCGGACGCCCGCTGCCGTAGGTGAAGCTGACCATCTTGCAGACCGTGTTGTCGCATTCGTGATGCGTGGCCTTGACCATCCCGCGGATCGCCCGGGTGAAGTAGCCCTGCGATTTGTAGCCCCAGGCGGGGGACAGGTATGGAGTGAAGGCTTTGACGACCGGTGTGAGGTAGTCGATCTTCAGCCGGGAGAACGCCGGCACCACGGGGTGGAGGGAGACGGCGTTGGACACGATGGTGTCAACGTGCGGCAGCAGTCCAGCGACCGCCGACATGGTGAAGGACGTGGAGCCCTGGCAATGGATGACAGCTTTCAGGCTGCGGGCTCCGGTGGCCTGGAGTACGTGGTCCACGGCCGCGGGATGGTCGTATACGGCAGCGTCGGCGAGGGTCCAGGACAGCGGCTCAAGATCGATGGATGCCCGCCAGTTCAGCATCCAGACATCCCACCCGTCTTCCAGCAGGACGTCCACCACGGTGGTGCGGACCGGGGGCCTGAACAGTTCGGCCCTGACTCCGGACCCATGGACAAGGAGGACCGGTCCTTTGCTTGCCTCCGCCGGCGACGTGACGTGGACCAGGCTCAGCGGTGTGTTGTCCCGGGCTCGGAACGGGATGACCTCGGTCCGGTGCTCGGCACGGGTGATGATCATGGTGCGGTTCCCTTCCGTGCGATGGTGATGGGTTCTTCAAGCAGTTCCACGGCGGGCGGGCCGGCCTCCGGGACCAGCCGCGCGCCGTCGTCGTCGTTGTCGGCAAACCGCCAGTCACGGCAGATGGTGTCCACCACCAGCGGGTAGACCGTGAGCGTGCCGTCCGCGGCGAGGTGGAGGCGGAGGAAGCCCTTGTGGTCCTCGATCGACTGCCCGGACATCCTCCAGGACGCCACTTCGCCGCTGGGCGTTGCCAGGATGAACAGGGCAAAGGCTTCGCTGCCCAGCGTCCACCCGCCGGCATGGAACAGTGCCAACGCCAGGACCACGACCACGACGTCCGGCCACGTGCCGTGCCAGGGGATGATGATCACGACGGCGGCACTTACCGCGAGCGCGCAGAGCTGGTAAAGCGCGCCCCGGGCAAAGACCACGACCCCGGCGGCGGCCTGTCCCATGGCCCTGGTTGCCAGGGAGACCAGCGCCAGCAGGAGGGGGATGGCAAGGACCAGGACTGCGAGGCCCGGCAGTGTGGTGCTGCGGGCCATGTCCCGGAGCGTGTCCACGTAGGATGCGCCGTGGAAGGCGCTGAGGACTGTCCAGAGGGTGAGCGCGGCGACGACGTGCAGGACTCCGAGCGAGGCGCCGAAGCCTGGATTGCGGAGGGGAAGCCACGAGGACGACAGGGGGTTGGCGAGCCGGGCGCCCAGCACGTGGGAGTCCTCCGGTCGCGGGTAGCCGGCGGGGGCCTTGGTGAACAGGCGGCTGCCTGGCGCCGTTTTGGTCTGCGGTCCGGCGGAGTGGTGGGCGCTTGCTGCGTGGGGCGGCAGGGCCAGCTGGCCTGGTAGTCCCCGGGCGTCGGAGAGGTAGGCGCCGCCCAGGCCGCAGGTGATCAGCTGCGTCGCCGTGGGCTGGGGGCCTCCGGTCAGGTCTTCGGCGTACCGGGAGTAGTGGTGCAGGTCGCCGGTCAGCCAGAGCCGGACTTCCGCTCCGGTGGGTTCGAACAGGCCGGTCTCCGGGTTGAAGCGTCGCCGAAGGTAGTCCTGTTCGAAGAAGTGCACTTGCCTGAATTCGTTGTGATGGTCTCCGGCGGCGTCCGGGCTCGTGGCGGGTGCGTCAACCCAGAAGGGAGCGGCGACGCAGAGGATTATGGCGTCCCCGGGCTGCAGTTGCCGGGTGAGGTTTTGGTAGAAGTAGTCCAGCTGTGGTTCGTCGATGTATTGGCCCAGTTGGCTGTCCAGGCCAAGGAGCCACCAGCCCGGGGTGCCGGGGAGATCGGGTGTTGGGGGCCGGCCCGTGAGGCGCACGGCGAAGTAGCTTCGGGTTTGGATCGTCCGCCAGCTGCCAATGGCCCGCTGGCGGGTAAACACGCGGATGAAGGACGTCAGGCCGTCGTACCAGTCATGGTTCCCCGGCAGGGCCAGCATGATGGGTGGTTTGTTGTTGGGTCCGCTCTGCGCGGTTTCCGGCGGGTTTGGGCCGTTCTGCGGGCCCGGCAACGGGCGGGCAGGGAAGGCTGTCCTGTACGGCCCGGCCATCCGGTTCTCGTAGGCGGCGGGGGAAGCGACCGGGTAGACCTCGTCGCCGCCGAGTACCAGGACCTGGCCCCTGGGCAGTTCACGTCCGTTGACCGCGAGCGCTTCCTGGGCCAGGAGCCACGCAACGGTGTAGGTGGCGTCGAAGCCGTCGCCCAGGTCTGCCGCAAAGTCGAGCCAGAGCTCTTCAGGTCCGGTGTCCGGGTTGTTGCCGCGACTTTGAAGTTCGCGGGGGTTGGGCAGGCCGCGGCTTCCGACGGGTGGCTGCGCGGGCTGGCCCGGTGTCGGGAGCGTGTGCAGGCTGAGGTGGTCGGCGGGAAAGCTTCCTTCCAGCTCGCGTTTGTCACCGAAGTCGGCGAAAACCGTAGCTGCCGCCACTTTGAGGGCTGTCCTTGCCAGCGATGCGGGTGAGAGCCAGCGGACCGCCGGCTGTGGGGTGAATCCGAGTGCGGCACGGTGGTGGGTGAGCTCCCGGCTTTTCATTCGTGGTCAGCGTCCTCGCCGGGGCCGGGGCTGCGTCCCGGCTCTACCGGATGTCCCGGCTGTCCCGCGGGGACCGCCCCGGAGCGGGAAGGGAACACGTGGGACGCCGTTGCCGTACACCTGCAGGAGTTCCCCGCCGAACAGCTTCATGAACGCCGCCAGGCCCGCTGCCGGTGCGGGCCCTTCGGCCCGGAATGTGGTCAGTTGCCGCGCGAAGTCCAGCGGCCGGATGTAGAGGATGCCGGCTCCCACCACGCCCTCCCGTTCCGTGGCAGTGGACGCGGCTGGTTCGCTGGCAGCCTCTTCCGGGACGTGGCCGCGGAGGATGGTGGCGTACAGGACCGTGGTGTCCGGCCACAGGTCGAATCCGGCCTCGTTGTGGATGAGTTTGTGACCGGTGAACGTGAAGGGTGTGCCGCCGGGGTCCCGAAGCCACAGCCGGTACAGCATGCGTCGGGCGGGGCGTCCGTCGGGCGAGGCGTCCTCGACGAACAGGTTGAACCAGCCGCGTTCCACCGGCATGCGGCCGCCGAAGTAGTCGGCCAACACGTAGCCTTCGGCGTGGGCGGGATGGCGCGGGTCGGCCACGAAGGCGTCGATGTCCCGGGCCGTAATCGTCAGCTCGAACATGATTTTGCGGCTGCGGTCCCGCCCCAGGCTGCGGCCCCGTTCGGGGTCGGTCACGCCGGGGCTGAACCATCCGTGCATCTGTTCTGTGAAGCGTACCGATGTCGCTTCCTGCGGATTTCCGGCCATTGCGGGGCCGAGGCTCCGGCTCCGGACACGGGGTTCGGTTTCCGTCCGGGCTGCCGGCTTTTCCTCGGGGGCCGCTTTCCCTTTGGTCGCGTCCGGCGCCAAGGCCCGCGGAGCCAGCGCACCGGCGTCGACGACGGCGCCCGCAGCTTCCCGCTGAACGGTCACCGTTCCGCCGGGGTCGCCTGCGCTGCTTGTCCGGCCGTTAGCGTCCGGTCCGACGGCGTCTGCCGGAGTGATGCCGCGGTGGCGCGGGGTGTCCGGGACGTCGAGGACGTGGGCACAGGTGCGTTCCGCGAACGCCGAGATGGTCAGGGAAGGGTTGGCGCCTACAGGGCCGGGCATGGCCGCACCGTCCACCACGAACAGGCCCGGGTACCCGAAGACCTCACCGTAGGAGTCGCAGACGGCCTCGCCTGGGTGGCGTCCGGAGGGGGCTCCGCCGATCGGGTGGACTGTGATGACGCGCTTGGCCCACCACAGTGGATTGTCGATGAAGTCGCCGTCCAGATCCTGTGCGATCGCTTCCATGGTTGCCCGGACCCGGGTGAAATACTCCTTGGAGGTAGCCATGGTCCACGAGATCGCGAGCCGTCCGTCACGGAGGGTCAAGACGCCGTCGGGAATGTCCCGGCCCATGCCCAGCAGCGGCACGGAACTCGAGGACAACCGGCCGTCTCCCAGCGCAGCCGCCAGGTCCGCCGAAACGTTGGAACGGCCCGCGTCGAAGAGCCTGTCCTTGAGCAAACGGGCTGCCACCTTTGCCGTTCTCTTGACCGTGGTTCCGAGCTGGGCCGTTTCCATGAGCCAGTTGATGAAGGCCGGATACCCGGCGTCCTCCACGTAGTAGCCCCGGCCGTCGCCGTCGTCGTCATTAACATCCGGCACCCTGATGGCTGTGGTGATCACCGGGCCGCGGCTGCCGGTGAGTGTCCGCACGCCGGGCGGTGAACCGTTCTGCGCCGGTGTCCTGGCGCCCATCACGAACGTCAGGAGGTCTCCGTTCCCACTGAACCGGGTACCCAGGGCGTCGCTGAGCGCGGGCAGGGAACCCCGGTTCCGCAGCAGGAGGAAGTTGGTGCCGAACGTCCCCGCGCCCAGGAAGAGCCGCTTGCAGTGAATGATCTGTTCGGTGAGCAGACCACCCCGGTTATTTGGCCGGTGGACCACGAACCGTACCTCGTAGCCGCCGCCGTCCAGTGGCCTGATGCCGCGGACATCATGGAACGTGCGGATGTCCGCGCCCAGGGCAGCGGCCGCGGAAAGGTAGTTGTGGTCCAGGGTGTTCTTGGCGCCCGCGTTGCAGCCGATGTCGCACTCGCCGCTGAGCGTGCAGGTGGTCCGCACCGTGCCGGGACCGTGGATACTGCCATAGTCCGGCAGCCTGAGGGGTTGGTTGGTCCGTGGCTCACCGTCCCGTTCGGCGGCGAAGGTGACGGCGATGGGCGGCCGGGAGATGTTCAGTCCGAGGTTGGCGGCTGTTTTCTCCATGGCGAGCGTTTTGGCCGTGTCCCGGTAAGGATAAGGAACCGGACGGAGCATCTCCTCCGCGGCCTGGTAGTAGGGGTCGAGGTCGGCTCGCGTGAAGGGCCAGTTCTCGTAGCCACCACCCGGGACCGGTGACTCCTTGACGAACCACTTTTCATCCTTGCGGAGCAACACGTTGGCGTAGATGAGCGAGCCGCCGCCCAGCCCGCTGGATACCAGCCCCTCCGTGCCCCGGAATGTCCAGGCGTCGAACAGCCCGTACAACCCGCGGTCCGGGTCCCAGAAGTTGCGGCCCATCTCGGAAGGGGAACGCGCGAAGCTCCCCGGCGGGTACGGTTTGCCGCGCTCCATGAGCACCACCGACTGGCCCGCCTCTGCCAGTCGAAGGGCAACCACGGATCCGCCGAACCCGGAGCCCACCACCACGGCGTCCACTTTTTCCGGCGTTCCGTTGCTGCGGCGTGGAGCATCATCGGCGGTTCGGTATCCCGCATCCCCAGTGTTCCCGGTCCCCAGACGACCCATGGCCGTTCCTCTCACAGGAGAACTGACCTGAAGACATGCCGTGCGTGGCCGGGCGATGCCTCCGCGGACTATTGGCCCTTATGTTCCCACCGGGCCCCGGTTCTGTCCATGAGGTGGAGTAATCCGCGTGTACACCATGTCGAAGTCATGCTCCAGTGGCCCGCCCGGGTACGTGCCACGTTCCAGGCGGGCGGTGATGGTGTTGCCGTCGTTGCTGATGCGGCCGATAAAGCGCTGGGGCCAATCCGGGCCGTCCCTGAAAAGGATCCACTCGTTGTCCTTGAGGGTCATGTCGTAAATCCGGGCGACGCCCCGCGAGTCGTAGTAATGCTGCTGGAATGCTCCGTCGGAGCCGGTAGCCCCGATAATGCTGACCGCGTTGGGGTATTCGGGCCGTTGGACCGTGGAACGCTGGATCAGAAAGCCCCCGCCCTCCAGCCATTCGAAGCTCGTCCGACCACTCGTTTCGGCGCTGGGAATGGTGGTTTCCCATTCGCCGACCAGGATGTCCAGTTGATCCAGTGCGGGTTGTGGTTCCCGTGCCATCACTGTCCTCTCTCGCGTGCGAACAGGTTCAGGCTAGGACCCGGGCGCTGCACTGCATAGGGTTTTGTTGCTCCGTTTCCGCAGGGCCGTGACCACGCCCGGAAGCGGTGGCAGGATATGCGCATGAGCCGAGTCACCTGCGATCTCACAGTGTCCCTTGACGGCTACGTTGCCGGACCACGCCAGAGCCTGGAAGAACCGCTGGGTGCAGGCGGCGAAACGTTGCACCGGTGGCAGTTCGAGGAACGCGAGGCCAATGCAGCGGAGGTGGCGGGCATTCTCGACGCCGGGGCGTACATCATGGGGCGGAACATGTTCGCAGGGCCTGGAAACGGGCCGTGGTCGGCGGACTGGCGCGGCTGGTGGGGTGAGGAACCGCCGTACCACGCGCCCGTATTCGTCCTGACCCGTCATCCCCGAAAGTCCTTGGAGATGCAGGGCGGAACCACGTTCCACTTTGTCACGGAGGGTATTGAAGCCGTTCTTTCCAAGGCCCGTGAGGCAGCAGGCGGCAAGGACGTCGCTGTTGCCGGTGGGGCGTCGACGGCCAGGCAGTTCCTTTCTGCCGGGTTCATCGACGAACTCCGGCTCCACGTCGCACCGATCGTCCTGGGCGGTGGCGAGCGTCTGCTCGATGGTGTGGGAGACCTGAAGCTTGAGCCCCTGGAAGTCCGTGGGACACGCCTGGTGTCCCACCTTCGCTACAAGGTGGGCTGACCAGCTGACCGTAATGTCCGGCATCCGCTGTACACTCAAATATCGAACATATATTCGAATAAAGGTGTGTTGTGGGCGTGATAGTCGGCCCCCGCGTGATAGATGCGGGCTTATCCATTGTGTCGGTGCTGTTGGCTCCCGTGGCCGTTCCGGCCGGTTATCCATCGCCGGCCCAGGACTACTTTGACGGGCGCATAGACCTGAACGAGCACTTGATCAAGGACGTCACCAGTACCTACGTGGTGCGGGTGACCGGCCAGTCCATGGAGGGCGCCGGTATCAGTGACGGAGATGAGTTGATCGTCAACCGGGCGCTCGAACCCAAGGATGGGTCCGTGGTGGTGGCCGTTCTGGATGGCGAGCTGACCATCAAAAGGCTTCGCATTACGCCGTCCGGCGTGGTGCTCCAGGCGGACAACCCCAAGTATCCGGATATCCGGGTGCCCGCACTGTCCGAGTTGACCATTTGGGGTGTGGCCACCACGTGCCTGCACCACGTTTAAGGGGCGGGGGCGGCTGTGGAGTTCCGCAGTACTAGTTGTGGCATCAGGCGCCTGTCCGTGACCGGGGCGTCGGGGTTGTTGAGCCGCTCCAGTGCGGTCTCTCCAGCCAGTCGGCCCAAGTCCAGGGCGTGAAGGTCAATGGACGTCAGGTCGATGCCGTGCAGGCGGGCTGTCCGGGAATTGTCGTAACCCACCAGGGACAGGTCGCCGGGAACCTTCAGGCCGCGTGCGAACGCGGCCTCCCGGACACCGAGCGCAAATTGGTCGTTGTGGGTGAAGATCGCCGTGGGTCGATCCGGCGTGTCGAGAAGGGTGTAAGCGGCCCGTTCGCCGGCTTCCTGGGTGTAGTCCGCTGCGGTCACCACGTGCGGTACCAGCCCGGCGCCGGTCATGGTCCGTTCATAGCTTTTGCGGCGGACGGTATGGCCGTGGTGCTCCGGTCCGGCGACGTGGGCGATGCGCCGGTGGCCCAGTGCAAGCAAGTGTTCGGTGGCCGCGCGGGCGCCGGCGTCGTCGTCGGAGTAGATGCTGTCCACGCCCTCCACCCTGCGCGCCACGCTGACCAGGGGTACCACCTGTGCAAGCTCATGCACTTGCTGGTCGGTGTCCAGCAGGGTAGCGGCGATGATGATGCCCATCCGCGCCTCGATCAACGAATCCACCGCACCCCGGTCCACGCCGTCGAGGGTCCGCGAAACGCTGAGGATCAGCCGGTTGCGCTCATGGGGCAATGCACTGCGGACGCCGTTGAGGATGTCTGCGTAGACATCGTTGCGGATATCCATGAGGTAAAGCCCGACGGCGGAGCGATGCTTGCGTGCCAGGTCCGCGGCTACCGCGTTGGGTCGGTAACCCAGACGCTTTGCGGCGTCCAGGATTGCCTGCCGGGTTTCGCCGCTGACCCCCGGGGCTCCGCGGAAGGCGAAGGAAACCAAGGTCCGGGACACTCCAACTTCACGCGCCACATCGTTCTGCGTGGCCGGGCGTCGCTGATGGTCGGGTGCCATGGACCCATCCTCCCACGCCCGCGACGTCACTTGTTCGTCATTTGTTAGTTTGACCTTACATTTAAACCTTTCGCGCGTTAGTCTTGTTTCAGAGCGGGTGGTTATGACCCGCACCACACTGACAAAGGAGTCCTGATGTCTGCTACGCAAATGCAGCGGGATGGCGCGCCCGGCCTATCACTTCCTCCCCTCACCGGGGGACCGCACCGCAAGCGCCTCGGTCTCGTCGCCCTGGTCGCCACCTTCGGTGGCCTGCTGTTCGGTTATGACACGGGCGTGATCAATGGCGCCCTCCGGCCAATGACGGCCGAACTTTCCCTCACCCCGCTCACGGAAGGGATTGTCACCAGCTCGCTGCTGTTCGGGGCGGCCGCCGGGGCAGTCGCCGGCGGCAGGCTCTCCGACGGATGGGGGCGGCGGAAGACCATCATCCTGCTTGCCACCCTGTTCTTCGCCGGAACCCTGGCCTGCGTCTTCGCTCCGGGTTTTGAAGTCATGGTTCTGGGGCGGATCATCCTCGGCCTCGCAGTGGGCGGTGCATCCACCGTGGTTCCTGTTTTCCTGGCGGAGCTGGCACCCTATGAAATCCGGGGCTCCCTGGCAGGGCGCAACGAACTCATGATCGTTATCGGTCAGTTGGCCGCATTCGTGGTTAATGCCATCATCGGCAACCTCTGGGGCGAATTCGGCGGAGTCTGGCGCATCATGCTCGCCGTGGCCGCGGTGCCGGCCGTCGCTCTGTTCTTCGGGATGCTCCGGATGCCGGAATCACCGCGCTGGCTCATCTCCAAGGGCCGCAGCCAGGAGGCGCTTGCCGTCCTCAAGACCATCCGCTCCGAGGAACGCGCAGAAGCGGAAATGGCGGATGTCAAGCATCTGGCCGACGAGGAGAGGGCTTCGAAGGCGACCTCCTGGGGTGCGCTGAAGGACAAGTGGATCCTGCGCATCATCCTGGTGGGCATCGGCTTGGGTGTTGCCCAGCAGCTGACAGGCATCAACTCGATCATGTACTACGGCCAGTCCGTGCTCGTTGAAGCGGGATTCGACTCCAGTGCGGCCCTCATCGCCAACATTGCCCCCGGCGTTATCGCGGTGGTGGGCGGCGTGATAGCCCTGGCCCTGATGCAGCGCATGAACCGCCGCACCACCCTGCTCCTTGGGTTCACCTTGACCACGGTCTGCCACTTCCTGATCGGTATCGCCTCCATCCTGCTCCCCGTGGGCAGCGGGGCGCGTCCGTTCGTGATCCTCTTCCTGGTGGTGGCCTTCGTTGGATCCATGCAGACTTTCCTGAACATCGCCGTATGGGTCATGCTGTCCGAAATCTTCCCGCTGCACGTGCGTGGCTTCGCTATCGGGTTGTCGGTCTTCTGCCTGTGGATCGCCAATGCGCTCCTGGGCCTCTTCTTCCCGACCCTGGTAGCGGGCGTTGGTATCACCGGAACGTTCTTCCTGTTCGGGGTGGTAGGCATCCTTGCCCTGGTCTTCATCTACACGCAGGTTCCGGAAACCCGCGGCCGTACCCTGGAGGCGCTTGAGGAAGACGTGACCACCGGCGCCATCTACTTGGTGCACCGGAAAGAATCCGTGAACTCCTGACCCCTGAAGGCCCGGGAACAGAGCAGCGCCGCACGTCCGGACGTGCTGCGCGGCGCGGTGGGGGGGTAGAGTGTCTGCCCGCCGGCACCGCCGTGGGCGAGCCCCGTCGGGTAGCCGGCAAATGCGGGTTGCCGAGTCACACAGCATCCGCCCTGGGATCCGGCGTTTTGGGATGCCGTGGTGGCGCCCGCTGCGGGGACGTCACAGCTGGTGCCGGCGTCAGTGGAGCAGACCCCGGTTTCGGGCAGTTCCAGGTGAACGGTGTTGGCTGCTGCGTGGTCACCCGCGAGGGCTGCGGCAACAGAACGGACTTGCTCGTAGCCAGTGGCGAGCAGGAACGTCGGGGCGCGACCGTAGGACTTCATGCCGGCGATGTAGAAGTCCTTTTCCGGGTGGGCGAGCAATGCCGCTCCATGGGGTGGAACGGTGCCGCACGAATGGAACTCAGGATCGATCAGCGGCCCCAGCCCGGTGGGTGCTTCCACTGCCGGGTCCAGGTTCAGACGCAGTTCGCGCAGGATGTCCAGGTCCGGCCGGAACCCGGTGCAGGGCACAATGACGTCGGCGTCGATAGTGCGTCCGTCGACCGCTTCAACCGTGACGCGCGTGCCGAGGGATTTCAAGGCGGCGATGCCGAACCCGGTGTGGAGTTCGATGGTTCCGCGCTCCACCAGGCGGCGGAGCCGGGACCCGAGTTGGCCGCGGGCGGGCAGCCCGTCGGCGTCACCACCACCGTAAACCTTCTCAGCCGACGCGCCACGGACGGCCCACAGGATAGTGGTGTCCGGTGCGTCCTTGGCGAGGTCTGCGAGGTTGATCAGGGTGTTCGCTGCTGAGTGGCCGGCTCCGACGACGAGGACACGGCGACCGGTGAACGTGGCACGGTCCCGTCCTGCAACGTCAGGCAGGGGCAAGGAGATCCGCCCGGTGGCTTCTTCTTCGCCAATTGCGGGCAGTCCGGAGGTGCCGAGGGGGTTGCGGGTGGACCAGGTGCCCGAGGCGTCGATCACGGCAGCGGCCACGTGGTCGCGGATCACGCCGCCGTCGTGTTCAACGCGGACGACGAACGGGGTGGTGTCCCGCTCACGTACGTGGGTTTTGTCCAGGCCCTGGCGGGTCACAGCGACAACTTTCGCGCTGGTTTGGAGGCGGGTGGCGATTGCTGTGGTGGCGGCCAAGGGGGTGAGGTAGTTGTCGATGAGTTCGCCGCCATAAGGCAGGGCTGTGGGACGGGGTTGCTCCCAACCCGTCGTCTGGAGCAGGCGGACGGCAGCGTCGTCGAGGTTGAAGCGCCACGGAGAGAACAGCCGGATGTGCCGCCATTGTTCGATGGCCGCACCGGCGGTCGGGCCTGCTTCGAAGATGATCGGTTCCAGCCCGCGTTCCAGGAGGTGGGCGGCCGTGGCAAGACCGATGGGCCCTGCCCCGATCACGGCGACGGGAAGGTTCTTCGTTGAATCCATGCTGTCCTCTGCTGTTCTCTCCTGCGACGTTACCGGGTGTATGACTACGTTGCGGCCGGGATCAACGACGCGATCAGGCCCTCAATACGGGTCTTGATCTCATCGCGGATGGGGCGGACGGCGTCGACGCCCTGCCCGGCAGGGTCCTCAAGAACCCAATCCTCGTAACGCTTGCCGGGGAAGTACGGGCATTCATCGCCGCAGCCCATGGTGATGACGACATCGGAGTCCTGGACAGCCTCGGTGGTGAGGACCTTGGGGATCTCGGCGGACATGTCGATGCCGAGCTCGGCCATGGCCTCCACGGCAGCAGGATTGACCTTGTCCGCGGGCTGCGACCCGGCGGAACGGACCTCGATCTCACCCTTGCCGAGGGTGGTCAGGAATGCTGCGGCCATTTGGGACCGGCCGGCGTTGTGGACGCAGACGAACAGGACGGAAGGCTTCTTGCTGGTTTCGGTGCTCATGGTGGTTTCTCCTGGAGTCGGTTTGGAGCTTGGGTTTGGTTGGGCTGACACCGGATAGACATTGATGATCGTCGATGTAACGAGTATCGGTCGATGTATTGATGATTGTCAATATTCACCCGGGAAAGGGTTTGCGGGCTGGTGCGGCGCTGTGGTCAGGCGGCGTGGAGGCGGGGTGCGAGGTCGTTGATGCGGCGGTTGATGTCTTCGAAGGCGGAGTCGAAGGCATCGGTCGTATTGGCGCGGATGGGGTCGGGGACGGACCAGTGGATTCCGCCCAGGCCGGGGAGTTCTTCGTGGGCGTTGTCGCAGACGGTGATGATGAAGTCCGCGTCCTCGGCGACGTCGCCGAGCTGCCGCGGAGTGGGGGTGCCGAGGTTGATGCCATGGCGGTGCGCGACGTCGATCGCGCCCTGGGCGACGCGGTCGGCGGGGTGCGTTCCAGCTGAGACGGAGGGGATGTCGCTGGCGCGCTGCCAGAGCGCGGTCGCGAGCTGGGAGCGGGCACTGTTGCGCGTGCAGACAAACAACACACGCCTCGCGCCGTGTTCACGCCCGGGCGCCAAGCCGTCCAGCGCTGCAGCGGCGAGGCGGACGTAGCTGCGCCGCTTATCGGCTTCCGAGCGGTGGCGGGTGACCAGGCCGGCACCTTCCAGGGTCCGGAGGTGGTGGGAGAGCAGGTTGGAAGGAATGCCGAGTTCGGCCTGCAGTTCCGTGGGCGAATAATCACCCAGGGTGAGCAGGTCGATGATCCGCAGGCGTGCGGGGTCTGCGAGGGCGGCATGGATCGCGACCCGCGCTTCAAACTGGTTCATTCGCTCAGTATCCATTGGTTCAATTTTGACTGATATAAATTTGTGGGTCAAGCTGGATGCCATGACACCTCCCCAACCGCCGTTGTGGCGTCGCGCCGTCGCCGAGTTCCTCGGCACCGCCCTGCTTGTTTCCGTCGTCGTCGGGTCCGGGATCGCCGCGGCGCAGTTGTCTCCGGACAACGTGGGCCTGCAGTTGCTGCAGAACAGCACCGCCACGGTGCTGGGTCTGACCGTTCTGATCCTGGTGTTCGGGCCGGTCAGCGGCTCGCACTTCAATCCGGTCGTTTCCCTGGCCGACTGGTTCCTCGGCCGTAAGGCGGGCACCGGCCTGTCGCTTCCCGACCTGGGTGTTTATGTGGTGGTGCAGACCGCCGGGGCCATCGGGGGCAGCGTGCTCGCGAACGCGATGTTCGAAGTTGGCACGACCATCTCCACGAAGGACCGGCTCAGTGGCGGTCACTTGCTGGGCGAAGTCGTGGCCACCGCCGGGCTGCTTTTGCTGATCTTCGCCCTCGCCGCAACAAACCGCGGCAACCTGGCCGCGCCCGCCGTGGGCGCCTACATCGGCGCGGCCTACTGGTTTACTTCCTCGACGGCGTTCGCCAATCCCGCCGTGACGGTCGGCCGGATCTTCAGTGACACGTTTGCCGGTATCGCTCCAGGCTCCGTGCCCGGCTTCATCGTCGCGCAACTGGCTGGCGCGGCCATCGGCGTGGGGGTCCTGGCTGTCCTTTTCCCTGCTGCGCCACAGGCCGTGGACGATGTCGTCATCCCGCACCCGGTGGAGAAGCCGGGCTCCTGACCGCGGGTGATGACGTGGCTCCAGGCCAGGAGGTGCGCGCCGACTATATTGATAGCGGTCAATGTTCGGGCATAATGGATGGATGACCACGCTGCCTGTCCTCCAACCGGCCACCTCCGATCCCTGCTGCGGCCCTGCAGGGGAGACAGTGCTGGGTGATGGTGCGGCCAGGCAGAAGGCGGCGGTTTTCAAGGCCCTGGCGGATCCCAACCGGCTCCGCCTGCTGTCCATTATCAAGAATTCCTCCGCCGGCGAGACATGCGTGTGTGACCTGATCGAACCGTTGGACCTTGGCCAGCCCACTGTGTCGCACCACTTGAAGATCCTGGTTGATGCCGGCTTGTTGCATCGGGAAAAACGCGGCACATGGGCGTACTTCTCCCTGGTCCCCGGTGCGTTGGATGATGTCGCCGGGATCCTGGCCCGGCTGTGAACGGCCGCCGGGACCAGTTCGCGGGCCGGTAGTCTGGAACGGGAAAAAACAGCCGCGCAGCGGGAAGGGGACCGTCATGGCAGCACAGTCGGGATGGACGAAGTACCTCCTGGGCGGCGGGCTCCTGACGGCCGTGCTGGCGTTGATCGCCGGAATACTGGGCATGCACATCCTCGTCGGCGGAGCCCACTCCACCCATCAAGCCGCGACCGTTGGCACGGCGGCCAGCACCGCCGTCGTGAACCATGCCACCGCGGCAGGGCACGCAGCAGCCGGGCATACCGGCCACGCCACCTCCGCTGATACCGGGGCCGGCACGGCCGCCCCGGCACAGTGCATGTGCCAGGGAAACTGCTCAACAGGGCACGCCATGGGCAGCTCCTGCATCCCGTCCCCCAAAACAGCCAGTCTCGCAGCTCCGTTACCCGAACGCGCATCGTTCCTTTCCCCGGCGCACCGTGCCGTGTCCAGCCATGCGGGATCGATGTGGTCGTACCAGCCCGGTAGTCCTTCACCGGGTGATTTGTCGATCAGCAGAACATAGACACCCCGGGCCGGCCCATGCCCGGTGCAATTTTCTTTTGTCTGCTGCCGTTGGCAGTCACTCCTTTCTGCCCTGGACGGGTTTATCCCTCGGGCAGAGCTCCGCTGATACCTGTCATGGGGGCCGTGCCGCCGTGACCGTTTGTGAAGGATCTTTTGATGAACACAAAGAAGTTCTTGTCCCTCTCTGCCGTTGCCGTCGCCGCAGCCATAACGCTGGCTGGATGTTCCACCAATACCCCGGGATCGTCCGGAACCTCCATGCCGGGCATGGACCATGGCAGCATGGGCTCATCCATGATGCCCTCGTCCTCCGCCACGGCGGCGGGTGACCATAACGCCGCTGATGCGATGTTCGCCCGGATGATGATCCCGCACCATGCCCAGGCGGTGGAGATGAGCGGGATGATCCTTGCCAAGCAGGGAATCCCTGCCGACGTCAGCGCCTTGGCGACCCGGATCAAGGACGCCCAAGGACCTGAAATCGAGAGAATGACCGGCTGGTTGAAGAGCTGGAACGAGCCCACCATGATGACCGGCGACCACGGCATGGACGGCATGATGAGTGAAGAAGACCTGTCCAGGCTCAAAGCGGCCCAGGGCGTGGAGGCCGCGAAGCTGTTCCTGAGCCAGATGGTCGCCCACCATGAGGGGGCCGTGACGATGGCCAAGGCCGAAACCGCCGATGGCAAGAACGCCGAGGCGGTGCAACTGGCCAGGGACATCGTGGCCGCCCAGGAAGCTGAAATCAAGGAAATGCAGCAGCTGCTGGCCAACCTCTAGGCCGTACCCGGCTGCCGTCCGACCATGGCCGGCAGCCGGGTGCTCCCTTTTTGTCGGTGCCCCGATCTACAGTGGAAGTATTCGAATATTTGTTCGAGTTGAGCCGTGTCGCGCTTCACCGCGCGAACGTTCATCTGGTAGAGCCGGGAGGGAAAGTGTCCAAGCCAACCATCATGCACCGGATGCAGGAGATCGCCCATGTGGATATCAACTGCTTTTATGCCTCTGCCGAACGCGCGTTCAACCCGGCGCTGGAAGGCAAACCCGTCATTGTGCTCTCCAATAACGACGGATGCGCCGTCACCCGATCCCCGGAAGCCAAGAAGCTGGGGATCGGGCTCGGGGACCCGTGGTTCAAGCTGGCACCCAGGGCCAGGGAGTGGGGACTCGTTGCACTGTCCAGCAATTACGAGCTGTATGGGGACATCAGCTCGCGGGTGATGGAGTTGCTGGGCCGGTACTCGGCATGGCAGGAGATCTATTCCATTGACGAGGCCTTCCTCGGGGTCAAGGGTGGCCCAAACCAACTCCTGGAACTCGGCCGGACCATCAAGGACGCCTGCCGCAGGCACGTGGGAGTCCCTGTGTGCGTGGGGATTGCTCCCACCAAGACGCTCGCCAAGCTCGCCAACAAGTGGGCCAAGCACAACCCGGCGTTCGACGGTGTGTGCCGTTGGGAATCGGTACCCGCAGAGCAGCGGGAAGCCCTGATGGCGCGGCTGTCCGTGATTGAAATCTGGGGTGTGGCTACCCGGCTGACCAAGCGGTTGAATGCGATGGGCATCTTCTCGATCCTGGATTTGGTCAGGGCGGATCCGGTTGCCCTCAGGGACAAATTCTCGATCGTCATGATGCGGACCGTCCTGGAACTGCAGGGCACCCCGTGCATCCCCATGGAGGAGGAACGGATAGGACGCGACCAACTGATTTTCTCTCGCTCGTTTTCAACGCCCATCACCAGTGCGGCGGAGTTGCGGCAGGTGCTGAGCGTTTATGGCCAAATGGCCAGTGCCCGGCTTGCCAAACACGATCTGCAAGCCAAACTCCTCACCGCTTTTGCTGCCACATCCGTGTACAACCCCCGGGACACATCGTTCCCCAGCGTCAATGTGCGGCTGCCCATGCCCACCGCGGACCCGGTACTCCTGACCAAGGCCGCGCACGCCTTGCTGCCCAGGATCCAGGACGGCGTCCGCTACGCGAAGGCGGGCATCATGGTCACGGACCTCCGTCCCAGCGGCAACCAAAAGCCGCTGGAGGTCTTCGAGAACCGCCACGAGGAACGTGGAATCGGAACGCTGCTGGAAACTGTCAGCAAGCGCTACGGGCGCGGCTCCATTGGCCTGGGCCATGCCGGCATCAGGGGCGGGCCGGACTGGTCCATGAAACGGGGCATGCTGAGCCCCCGCTACACCACCAACTGGGATGAGCTTCCCCTGGTGAAGGCGGCGTAGCGGGGTGCACCACCAGTTAGATGCGGAGCCGGTACCCGCGCTTCACCACGGTTTCCACCAGCTTCCCGTCCGGCAGCGAGGACCGCAGCCGGCTGACCGTCATGTCCAAAGCGTGGACGGAACCGCGAAGATCAAGAAGGTCGGACAACGCCTCACGGGAGAGCACAGCGCCGCCGGCCCCCAGCAAAGCCCGCAGGAGAAGCAGGGGAGCAGGAGCCAGGTCCACCACATCGCCGTTGATCCGCAGGCACCGTCCGCGCAGCTCGATGGTGGCCGAGGGCGTTTCCACGCGGCGCACATGGTTCAGGGACAAGTGCTCGGTGACCAGCCGGATCAAGGCTCCCATGCGGAACCGGTCCGGGATCAGGGGCGTCAGGCCCGCATCAACCAGCGGCTGCGCGGTCACAGGCCCGACGGCGGCTACGGTCACCGGTCCTTTCAGGGCCTCGATGACCTGCCTGTACAGGCCCATCTCATGGGCGGTGCTCCACAGGGCATCCACAGCCGGTGCGCTGGTGAAGGTCAGCACATCCAGGTTTCCGCTGACCACGGCCTCGATCAAGCGCGGGAGTTTGTCTTCCCCGTCCGGTTTGACCCAGCGGTACGGCGTCACGGTCAGGACGTTGGCTCCGGACATGCGCAGTCGTTCCAGCTGCCGGACGTCGGTGTAGCCGTGCAGCTGCACCGCAACAGTCTTGCCGCGGACGCCTTCAGCAAGCAGCATATCCACCAGGGTAGCCGTGGTTTCGTCGCTGCTGATTCCGACGTCGGCAAGCCCGGCCGCGCGCACGGCACCGCGGGCTTTGGGTCCCCGGACAAACATACGGCAGGCGGAAAGTGCCTCCAGCAGTTGTTCGCCGATGCCGAACGAGTCGGCGGCTTCACACCAGCGGCGCATGCCGTAGGCGGTGGTGGCGATGCAGATGTCCGGCCTGGCCTCAATGATGGTCCGGGTGTCCTCGATCAACACCAGGTCCTCCTGGACTGGAGCGATCTTCAGGGCAGGGGCATGCAGCACGCTCGCACCGCGGCGTTCGAGGGCCTCGATAAGGTCCCGGGAACGGCGGTGCGAGGTGACGCCGATGCGGAAACCGTCCAAGGGAGATTCGGCTGATTCGGCAGCATCAGGTGAAGCTACGGCATCCTGTGCTTCAGGGGCACGGGTAACAGTCATGGTTTTACCTTCAGGCTTCAAGGAGGGAAGCGGCGAGTCGGCTCAGTTCGGCAGAGGCTTGGGCATGATTGCGGTTGGCTTCAGCCACCCTGACCACCTCGCCAATGACCAGCACGGCCGGGTTGCTGCAGCCGGTTGCAGCCGTCTCGATGGTACCCAGGTCCGCGATTGTGGTGCGCTGGCCGGGGCGGTATCCGCGCTCCACCACAGCCATGGGCATATCGGCATTCATACCGGCCCGGCGGAGCCCGGCGGCCAGTTGGGGGAGGGTTCCGATGCCCATCAGGACCACGATGGTCCCGCCAAGGCCTGCCAAGTGGAGGTGCTCCTTGTCAGTGAGTGGTGCGTGGCCGGAGACCACGGTGAACATGCGGCTGACCTCGCGGTGCGTCACGGGGATCCCGGCCGCCGCCGGAACGGAGATCGCACTGGTAACGCCGGAGACCACCCGCACGGGGACGTCGGCGGCAACGCAGGCTGCCACTTCCTCGCCGCCGCGCCCGAAGACGTAGGGATCGCCGCCCTTGAGTCGCACCACGTTCTTGCCCAGAAGCGCGGCCTCGACCATCAGCTTTTCGATGTCACGCTGAGTCACCTTGTGGTGGCCCGGCTGCTTGCCGACGTCTACCAGCTCTGCGGAGGTGAGGTCGGCCAGTTCCTGATAGGGCGCCAGCCGGTCATAGAACACCACGTCGGCATCCCGCAGGGCATCCAGCGCCCCCACCGTCAGGAGGTCCAGTGCGCCGGGGCCGCCGCCCACCAGGGTCACGTGCCCTTCTTCGCCGGCTGGCGGTTCAAAGGCCACGGGAATGCCGGCTTCCTTGCAGCCTTCCACCAGCGGCAGCCAGCCGGCATCGCCGTCGTCCACCACGGCAACCAGGAACGGACGGCGGGCGAGCAGACCGTCACAGGCGGCGGCGGAGGGCACACTGATCCTGTGCACCACGGCGCCGGCGTTCCGGTAGCGGCGGACGGCCTGGCGGGCCATGGTGTCGGAACCGGCAACAAGGACGTCCCGGTCGGTCAGGTCGATGGTGAGCTGCATTGGTTACCCCTAATTTTCTGCGCCGGCGGTGCTGCGGACGGGGATGCTGGAAGCGATCAGCACGCTGCCCTTTTCCTCGTTGGTGGCGGGTCGGATCTGGCCACGCTCGGGAACGAACGCGATGGAGTCGTCCTTCTGGTTGGGAGCGTTGACGAACGAACGGAAACGGCGGAGGCGTTCCGGGTCCTTCAGGGTCTCGGCCCACTCGTCCTCGTAGGTGTCGATGTGCTTGGCCATGGCGGTTTCAAGTTCCTCGGCAATACCCAGGGAATCGTTCACCACCACGTCCTCAACGTGCTTCAGCCCGCCGTCGAGTTCTTCCTGCCACCGGGCGGTGCGCTGCAGGCGGTCTGCCGTGCGGATGTAGTACATGAGGTAACGGTCGATGTACTTGATGAGGGTTTCGTCATCCAGGTCCTTGGCAAGCAACTGGGCGTGGGCCGGAGTGGCGCCGCCATTACCACCCACATAGAGGTTCCAGCCGTCGGCCGTGGCGATGACTCCCACGTCCTTGCCGCGGGCCTCTGCGCATTCCCGGGCGCAACCGGAAACACCCATCTTCAGCTTGTGCGGGCTGCGCAGGCCGCGGTAGCGCAGTTCGAGGGCGATGGCCATCTGCACGGAATCCTGGACACCGAAGCGGCACCACGTGGAACCGACACAGGACTTCACGGTGCGCAGGCTCTTGCCATAGGCCTGGCCCGACTCGAAGCCCGCGTCCACCAGTTCCTTCCAGATCTCGGGCAATTGCTCAAGGCGTGCCCCGAACATGTCAATGCGCTGCCCACCGGTGATCTTTGTGTAGAGGCCGTACTTTTCGGCCACGGCGGCAATGACACCGAGGCCCTTGGGCGTGATCTCACCGCCGGCAATCCGGGGGACAACCGAGTAGGTGCCGTCCTTCTGCATGTTCGCCAAAGCCCGGTCGTTGGTGTCCTGCAGGGTGCCACGGCCGGCATCAAGGACGTAGGCGGAGTGCTGGCTGGCGAGGATGGAGGCGATGGTCGGCTTGCAGATGTCGCAGCCGGCGCCGGTACCGTACTTGGCCATGATGTCTTCGAAAGACGTGAGCTCCAGGACCCGGATGGCGTCGAAGAGTTCCTGGCGGGAGAGGCTGATGTGCTCACAAAGAGCCTTGGAAACCTCGATCCCGGACTTCTTGAGTTCGCCTTCAAGGAGCTTCTTGAGCATGGGAACACACGATCCACACTGGGTGCCGGCCCGGGTACAGCCCTTGAGGCCACCGAGTTCCTGCACCGGAGCGTTTCCTTCGCAGGTGCCGCAGCCGTTGATGGCGTCGCGGATCGAACCGGCCGCCACGTTGTTGCACGAGCAGAGGATCGCGTCGTCCGGAAGTTCGGTTTCCGGAGCCTCGCCACCACCGGCAGCGCTCAGGAAGGCACCCGGTTCAGCCGGAAGTTCACGGCCCAGCAACGGGCGGAGGCTCATGTAAGGGGAAGCGTCGCCCACGAAGATGCCACCCAGAAGCGTCTTGGCATCATCGGTGGTGACAATCTTCTGGTAGACACCGCGGGCAGGGTCGGCGTAGACGATTTCCAGGGAATGTTCCGTGCGGGCGAAAGCGTCGCCGAAGCTGGCAACGTCCACACCCGAGAGCTTCAGTTTGGTGGCGGTATCGAAACCAGGGAACGTTGCCTGGCCGCCGTGCAGCCGGTCAGCCACGATCTCTGCCATCGTGTTGGCCGGGGCCACGAGGCCCAGGCACATGCCCCCGAAGTTCGCTACCTCGCCGATCGCCCAGATGCTCTCCACTTCGGTGGCGCAGAAGTCATTGATGACTACACCGCCGCGCTGGCCGAGGCTGAAGAGCTGCTCTTCGCCTTCGGCGGCACGGAAAAGCTCGTCGCGCGGCTTCACACCGATGGCCACGATCACCAGGTCAGCGGGGATGGTGCGGCCGTCCGCCATCAGCACGCCGGTGACCTGGCCGTCGTCGTCCGTTACGACTTCGGAAGGGAAGACGCCGCCGTGGACCTCGAAGCCCTTTGCCTCGATCAGGCGCCCCAGCGCCTGGCCTGCGCCCTCGTCCAGCTGGGTGTTCATGAGCCACGGTGAGCCGTTGATCACCACAGGGTTGGCGCCGAGCTGTTCGGTTCCGGCAGCGGACTCCAGGCCCAGCAGGCCGCCGCCGATGGTGACGGCGTTGACCTTGCGGCCGAGCTTTGCACCGAGTTCCGCAATGGCCTTATTAATGGCCCACACGTCTTCAAGCGTGCGGTAAACATGCGTGTGCTCCGCACCGGGAATGGGGAGCCGGGCTGCGTCCGAGCCGGAAGCGACCACCAGTTGGTCGTACTCATACTTGTTGCCGGAAGCGGTGAGGACACTCTTGGCTACAGTGTCGATCTTGACGGCGCGCTCGCCGGTCTTGAGCGTCACTGCCTCGTGGTCCCACATGGACGCCGCACCCAGGGTGAGGTCCACGCCGGTCTCGGTGAGGGCCTTGCTCAAGGCCACACGGTCGTAGGGAAGGTGGGCTTCCTCCGTGAGCACTGTTACCTGCCAACCTTCAAGCCCACGGTTGACCATGGCATCGGTGAAACGGTGGGCTGCAGGGCCGCCTCCGACAACCACGATGCGGCGCAGGTTTTCTGTACTTGAAGTGTGTCCGGTCACTGGTGGGCCTTTCGCAAAGGTCGCAGACGGATCTCCGCAACTTGTGGAACCAGCCTAGGGAGGGGCAGTTTCGCTTCAGTTTCCCGTTTGTTTCGTGATCTTAACTTCTGCATCACGAACGCGTTTCCGGCCGCGTGAGGTCTCTTTTACGCGCTGGACACATACGCGGACACCTGATGAAACACCCGCGTCCTAGCGTGAAGGAGTGGCCGCGAACGTGGCCCGTCCGGGGGAGTGCAGGTGGAAGATGCCGGCGTCCGGACACAGCGAGAGGGGCTGAAATGACCGTAATTCTTGACCGCGCAGAGAACCTGTCCGCCACAGCAACCTGGCACCGCGTGTGCCCGGTGGACGAGCTCGAACCGGCCTGGGGCGAGGCGGCACTGATCCAGGGCACGCAAGTGGCCCTGTTCCTGACCGCCCCGGGTGAGGTCTTCGCCGTCGCCCAGCAGGACCCTGCAACCTTGGCCAACGTCATGGCGCGGGGCATCATCGGATCGCGCGGCAGCCGCCCGACCATCGCCTCGCCGCTGCACAAGGAGGTCTACGACCTCGAAACGGGCGAGTGCTTCACCAACCCGGAGCTCAAGCTCGCGACCTATGCCACGCGCCTGGTGGACGGGTTCATCGAGATCGGGCTCTAGAGCCCCAGCGCTTCGCGGACATCCCGGAGGACATCGTCCAGGGATGTCCGCGCTGCTTGGCGTGCCGCCGGAAGTTCAGCGGCGGATTCCACGGGCTGGATGACTTCCAGGTAGCACTTCAGCTTGGGCTCGGTGCCGCTGGGCCGGATGATCACGCGGCTCTGGTCACGGGTCAGGTACAGCAAACCGTCGGTGGGCGGCAGGTCCGCACTGCCTTCGGCGAGGTCCGTGAATACCTCGACGGCGGAGCCTCCGAACGCTTCGGGAGGGGTGACCCGCAGGCGGTTCATCATGGCATCCAGCAACCCAAGGTCTGCCACCCGGATGCTCAGTTGGTCGCTGGCGTGGAGCCCGTGGACCAAATACAGCTCGTCAAGGGTGTCGAAGATCGTCCTGCCCCCGGCCTTGGCAGCGGCAGCCAGTTCAGCGATCAGCACGGCCGCGGAGATGCCGTCCTTGTCGCGCACCAGGTCCGGTGCCACGCAATAGCCCAAGGCTTCTTCATAGCCGTAAATCAGTCCGGGAACGCGGGAGATCCACTTGAAGCCCGTCAGGGTTTCCACATGGGAGTAGCCTGCGGTGGCGGCGATCCGGGACAGAAGCCGTGAGGACACAATGGAGTTCGCGAAGACACCTTCGGGGGCTTCGTCACCTGTGGCGTTCGCAGCCAGCCGTGCCGCGATGTGGGCGCCCAGAAGGGCACCTGCCTCATCACCGCGCAACATCCGCCACGCACCTGTCGCCGGGTCCAGCGCAGCAACGGCCGCCCGGTCGGCGTCGGGATCATTGGCCAGGACGATATCGGCGCCAAGGTCCGCCGCCGTGGCCAACGCCAGGTCCAGCGCGCCTGGCTCTTCGGGATTGGGGAACGCGACGGTGGGGAAGTCCGGATCCGGTTGGGCTTGCTCTGCCACCAGGGTCACATCGGTGAAGCCCGCAGCGCGCAGGACAGACACAGCAGTGTCACCGCCTACGCCGTGCATGGGAGTCAGCACAATCTTCAGGTCGCGGGCGGGGAAGTGCTCCCTGTCCACCAGGTCCGCCATGGCTGACCGGTAGTCACTGACGATCGAATCCGGCAGCACGGTCCAGCCTTCATCTGCCAGCGCGATGGAATCCAGTGTTCCTACGGCATCGATCTTTGCCGCGATCCCGGAGTCGTACGGAGCCACGATCTGGGCCCCGCGGCCACTCTCGCTCACGGCGTGCCGGCCGAGGTACACCTTGTATCCGTTGTCCTGCGGTGGGTTGTGGCTGGCGGTCACCATCACGCCGCCGTCGCAGTCCAGTGCACGGACCGCATAGGCGAGTACCGGCGTCGGCAGGGCGTCCGGCATGAGGAACACCTCGATCCCGGCGGCCGTGAAAATTGCCGCCGTCTCGCGGGCAAAGACATCGGAGTTGTAGCGTGCATCAAAGCCCACGACGGCGCGCGGCCGGGTTCCGGGTGAAGCCGCCCCGACCGTTTCGGCCAGGAAAGCCGCCAGACCCGCCGCTGCCCGGCGCACTACCACGCGGTTCATCCGGTTGGGGCCGGGGCCGAGGGCTGCACGGAGCCCGGCCGTGCCGAACTGCAGGGTGCCGCTGAAGCTGTCACCCAGTTCCTGGGCTGCACCGGCGTCACCGGCTCCGGCGGCGTGGGCCAGATCGCGGAGGGCCGCGGCGGTGACGGGGTCCGGGTCCTGTGCGGCCCACTCACGGGCCTGGTCGATCAGCTGGTCAAGGGTGGCATCGCTCGATGTCATAAGCACCAAACTACAACGACGCATGGGGGTCCTGCCTCCCCCTCCGGTCGCAAAAGGGGGAAGTCGGGTTGCCCGCGGGCACGGTGCCGTCCCACGTCAGGGCTGGAGTGTCCGCGACCTGACGCTGAAGGAGGCGGCGCCGTCCATGCTGAAGACGGCCGTGCCCAGGTTGTCCCAGCCTGGGAAGAAGGTGTCCGAAACCACGGCCTGGCCGTCCTCCGCAAAGACCTCAACGGACGAAGAATCCAGCAGGATCCGGAGGCGGACTGTGCGCTCCGAGGCTGGGAGGCGGACCTCGTGCCAGGGACTGAAATTCTCCGAAAAATTGGTGGTGCCGGCTTGCGAGCGGTCCACCTTCAACGTGCGGGACCCGGCATTCCAGGAAATCCTCAGCCCTCCATCTGCGCCTTCCCCCGGGCCATCCTGGGATGCACGCCGGAGGAGTATCCCGGCTTCGGTGGCGGTACCCAGGTCAAGTTCCACATCCAGGAGTTGGCTCCGTGCCGTGAGCGGCAGCTCCCGCACCTCGGAATCGACGGTGAGGTCCTTGACGTCGGCCCCGCCCTTGGCTTCCAGCGCACTGACGGCTGCCGCGGCAATCGCCGAGCGCAGTTCAAGCCTTTGCTCCCCGCGGACCAGGGTGAGCTCACGTGGAATCGCCATGGATCCGCGCCAGGGCGTGGTGGGAACGTGCTGGGCATAGTCCCAGTTGCCCATCCAGCCCAGCAGTATGGGCTTGCCGCCGGGAGCGCCGGTGATCGAGCTGGCGGCGTAGTAGTCGGCACCATGGTCCAGCCATTGGGATTCGCTCAGGGGTGCGTCGGGTGCGGCGGCATTTTCCGCGGTGAACGTGGTGCCGTCGAACTCACCCACGAAGTACTGCATCCCCGACCCTCCCGCGATGCCACCGGGATTGATGCTGAGCAGCATCACCCACTTCCTGGCCGTGGAGCCTTCGACCCGCATCTGGAGCAGTTCAGGTACTTCCCACAGTCCGCCCTGGGCGCCGACGCCGGAGAAGTCGCTGAGGAAGTCCCACTGCAGCAGATCCGTGGACTTGAACATCTTCACCACCTGGGCGTCGGCCACCACCGTGGTCATGACCCAGTAGCGGCCCGGTTCATACCAGGTGATCTTGGGATCGCGGAAGTTGTTGTTGGTGGGCTGGAGGTTCAGGACCGGGTTGCCGTGGTACTTCTCCCACGTGGTCCCGTTGTCCAGGCTGAACGCCACCGATTGCGCCTGCGCACCCTGGGGAAGCCTGCCGTTCCTGCCGTAGGCGCTCGTATACAGGGCCACCATGGGCGGATTTTCCGCGGATCCCAGGCCCGATGCGTTGTCTTTGTCCACCACGATGCAGCCGGAGAAGATTTCTTCTTCCGGTCCCGCTTCCATGGCCACGGGACGTTCCTCCCAGTGCACCAGGTCCTTGCTGATGGAGTGCCCCCAGGACATGTTGCCCCACGAGTTTCCGCGCGGGTTGTACTGGTAGAACGCATGGTACGTACCGTCGTGGAACACGAGGCCGTTGGGGTCGTTGAGCCAGTTCTTTGAGGCCGTCAGGTGGACGGCAGGCCGCCAGGGATCCGACGCGGAAGGCTGCGGCCCGCCCAAGGCGGGTACCGGCGTCGTGCTTTCACTGGTGCGTGGCGCGGTGCAGGAGGCGGCCGTGAAGGAAACCACGACGGCGGCACTTGCTGCGAGCAGTTGGCGGCGGGACAGGCGGTGGCTGGGGAAAGTCATGGGTAAATCCTGGGGTTGGGGGGATGGCGGGGGTGCGCCGGCTGGTGACCGGCGAACCCCCGCCGGGCCTTGTGGGCCGGGTATTACTTGTAGAGACCCTCGCCGCCGACGCGGACGTTGGTGGGGAGGTAGCCGAACGGACCAAGGCCGTTCTTGCCGAAGCTGCGGTCAACCTGGGTCACGCCGGCCTTGAAGTTCATCTTCACGGTGGGGGAGAGGGAGCCGCCGCGGACGCCGTCCACGTTGTCGATGAACGACTGGACCAGGCCGCCGGGCTGCACGTAGTGCGAGTAGGCCTGGAACTGGCGGCCGTTCTGGCGCGGGTCCGGACCTTCCGGGGCGTTGGCGGGCATGTTCAGGTCCGTCGGCGAACCGAGGGCCAGTCCGCTGTTGTTCACGGGCTGGTAGTCGGAACGGATGCCGTTGCCCACAAAGCCATAAACGCCGTCCGGGCCGCGCATGCCATCTGCGTAGGTGAACTGGTGGCTGATGGTGAACAGGTAGTACTTGTTCTTGCCGTCCTCGTTCTGGATGTAGATCTGCGGACGCTCAGTCTGGTCGTTGACGCAGTTGGCGGACAGGATCGGGGGCAGGAAGCTCCACTTGGTCAGATCCTTGTTGTCTGCCACAGCGAGACCGACGTTGGCGGTCTGGTACCAGGCTCCGGTGGTGTTGTTCACCTGGTCCAGGGTCTCAGCGTTGGGGTCGCCGGGGCGGTAGCCCAGGTCTTCCTGCTTGCACTTGTACTGGCCGCGGGTTCCGCCGGTGTTGCCCTCGAAGACCATGAAGGTCTTGCCGGGGTGGGCCGGGTCCTCGAACGTGTACGGGTCGCGGAAGGCGAAGCCCGGGTTCTGGGCCTTGGTCTGGTACCACTTGCCGTCCGGCTCCAGGAGCTTGGTGTGCTGGAAGCCGTCGAACGTCACGCCGTCCTTGGTGGCGTGGATGTTGCCCAGCGCCTTGGCGATCACCGCGTCCGGGGCAATACCGCCGCCGCCGGCATTCCGCTCGGCCACGTCGTAGAAGGTGGTGGCGGTGTAGAAGACGTTGATCTTGTTGCCCTGCATGAGGCGCGTGGAGCCCGACCATTCGGTGTTGCCGATCGAGGAGTTGGGCAGGAACAGGTGCCCGCCGTAGTTCCACTTGTCTTTGTTGGGGTCGGCGTTGGTCTTGCGGAAGAAGTAGCCGATCCGGGCGTTCCAGTGCCGCTGGTCGAAGCCGTAGCCTGCGTGGCGGTCGGCGACCAGGGCGAAGATGACATCCCAGCCCTTGTAGCTGATCTGGTTGGCGTGCTCGTCGGTCAGGGACCAGGTGTCCCAGACCCACACGTCGTCGTTCATGGCCGGGAAGTCCTTGGGGATCTCCGGCATGGTGACGTTGGGGCTCATGGAGTTCTCACCGGGAGCCACGGTGGAGTCGCTTTGCGCCATGATCTGCTTGGCGTCGGCGCGGGTCCACTTGGAGGTGAAGCTTGCTGCCGGATCGTAGGCCTGTTGCGTGTGCTTGGTCGGCAGCGGGAAGCCGGGCGTGGGTGCCGGCATGGTGTTCGACGGCGGGTCGGCCGGCAGGTTGGCCTGCGCAGCAGGTGTCACCAGCAGGATGCTGCCGGCTACGCCTGCGGCCGCTGCCAAGGCGGTCGCCTTGCGCAGCCGGCGGCGTGGCCGTTGAGGGGTTGAGTGCGTGTTCATGCTTGCTCTTCTCGCGGAGTGTTGGACTTCGTGGAGTGGGGCGCATGCCCTGGTTCCCCGTGAAGGGGGCTCTCCAGTCAGGTGTCCGCCCGAGCCGCTGGTGGCGTCTTCGAGGGACGCCATCGTTTCGAGGGTGCGGCGGGATCCGATGGATGCCCGCAGCCGGTGCTCCGGCACGTCGACTTACCGGAGGCACTCCACGCTAAACACGTGTGAGGTTCAAACTCAAAGCGTGTTTCGGCAGCTTTCCGAGGTTGTCTGACATCTATATGCAAGCGCTTACACTGCCAACACGCGCGCGTGCCAGAACCGGCAATGGCCGGTCAAATATTTCTTCGAAGAGCCTTGGGATTCCCGGAATTTACAGTCCGTTTACTTCGTGCCCATGTGACTTGACGACTCGGCGGTCCTTCCCGTATCCGCCATCCCAACTAGGTCGCATTAGTGCGCGTTTTGGAGGCTCAAAACGCGCACTAATGCGACCCAGTTGGGTGCTCAACTCCAATCGATGGACGTACAATTTAGTAGCAGTCCCGGTGCTATGGCAGGCCCGGTACTTCCGGATGGCTGGTGCCCATGTGTGAAGTTCCCAAGCGGAGATGGCGCTCCTCGATCACTCCCTTGCGGCTGGTGATCGGAGTACTTGCCCTTGGCGTCATAGCCTTCGGCTGGCTGGCACCCGCCTATCCCTGGGGCTTTCCGGTGGGCATCCAGGCAGGCGTCCTCATCGGGGCCGGGTTCCTTGCCCTTGCCGTCGCCGTCTTCATGCCCGTCATCCGTGAGGTGGAGCTCGGGCTGACGCCCACCGTGAAACTGGGTCCGGCGTTGAAGGACAGGCACGCCGAATTCCGGAGCGTCTTCGAGCAACAAAAAGGCGACCTTGAATACTGTGCACATCTGCTGTGCGGCGACCCGGAACAGGCACGCCGGATGCTGGAAGCGGCCTGGTCCCAGGCTTCGGGTGCGTGGAAGGGGCCGGTTACCCCGCAGCTGCGCGTCTATACCCTGTGCCTGTACGTGGAAATCCTGGGGAACTACCGCAAGTGGCTGCTCACGGCGGAGGGCAGGACGAAACACCCCAAACGGGACCGTAGCCTGCTGGCGGGCCTGACGCACGACCAGCGGGTCGCCGTCGTCCTTCACGAATTCGCCAAGCTGACCGTTACCGAAATCGCAGGCATCACCGGACGGAAACCGGCAGAGGTTGGCAAGGAACTGGCCGAAGCCGGTGCCCGGACCAGGCACCTGGCGCTGGAGACCGGCACGCCATGAGAGGCGAGCTTAGGGAACTTCTGCTGGCCGAGGCTGCAAGCCATGTCCGCACCTACCCCGCAGACATGGACGGCGCCCTGTCCGAAGGCATGGCGCGGGTCCGCCGCAGGCTGATACGGACTTGGGTGGTGGTCATCGTGTCGGCATTGGTGCTGGCTGCCGGCCTGGTGACGGCCCGCATCCTGGTTTCGGGTGCTGCCGCCGCAGAGTCGTTGACCGTGACCGGTCCATCCAACACCCTGCTCCCGGGAGCATCCGCACAACTTGAGGCGGAGGCGGCTTACAGCGACGGCACCCGCAGGTCAATAACGGAGGGGCTCGCCTGGGCCTCGGAGAATCCGGCCGTAGCGGCAGTGGCAGCTACAGGGGAGGTCACGGCGGTTGCGCCCGGCTCGGCTGCCGTAACGGCAACGTTCGACGGCGTCTCCGGACGTTTCGAGCTCACTGTCACCACGCCCGATGGTGCTGCGCTGACCGGTTTGGCCATCCGTCCCGGGGAAGCGTCCGTGGACGTGGGCGGCAAGGTGCAGCTGACGGCCGAGGGAAACTACAGCAACGGGGCCTTGGGGCAACTCAACGCTGAAGCCTTCTGGTCGTCGGTGGACCCGGGAACAGCCAGGGTGGACGGGAACGGCCTGGTGACCGGTGGACGGCCCGGGGCCACGGACATCATCGCCGCCCACGACGGCTTTGAGGCCACGGCGCGCATCACCGTGACCACCCCGCCACCGGTTGCGGTGACCGGCTTCTCCGTGGACCCGGCCGAGGTCACCGTCAAACAAGGGCAGAGTGTCCAACTGACAGCCATCGCCGCATCCTCTGACGGCACCTCGGCGCCCGCAACCGACGTGGCCTGGTCCAGCAGCAACCCGCAGGTCGCTACCGTCAGTGCCACCGGACTCCTGGCTGGCCGGAGCGTCGGACAAACCTTGGTGGAAGCCGTCCATGTGGACCAGGATGGCCGTGAATGGCGGGCCCAGTCCAAGGTGACGGTCGAGCACGTGGCGGTGGCCGTCGTCGTGAGTCCCGCAGGGCCGCACGCGCTCCAACCGGGAGCCAGCCTCCAACTGACCGCGGCAGTGCGGTACAGCGACGGAAGGCCCGGCAAACCCGTAATCTCCTGGGCATCCAGCCGACCGGTCTTCGTATCGGTCAGTTCTTCCGGGCTGGTCCGGGCCGGCGGGCAAGGCGAGGCCAGTATCACGGCCACGGTGGACGGGGTTTCCAGTGTGCCGGTGTTTATCCGGGTGGGTATCCCTGCACCTGATCCGGGTCCTGCCGAATAGCTAGAGCTTGGCGATGATCTCCGCGAGCAATGTGGAAATCCGCGGTCCGGCGGCCTCCCCGGCCTCCAGGACCTCGGCGTGGCTCAGCGGAACCGGACTGATCCCGGCTGCCAGGTTGGTGACCAGCGAGATTCCGAATACCTCCATGCCGGCGTGGCGGCCCGCGATGGCTTCAAGCGCTGTGGACATACCCACCAGGTCCGCACCGATCCGTTTGGCGTACTGCACTTCGGCCGGCGTTTCGTAATGCGGTCCCGTGAACTGGGCGTAGACACCCTCCTGGAGGGATGGGTCGACTTCCCGGGCCAGCTGGCGGATCCGCGACGAGTAGAGGTCGGTGAGATCGACGAACGTGGCTCCCTCCAGCGGTGACGTCGCAGTGAGGTTGATGTGGTCGCTGATGAGGACCGGGGTGCCGGGGTTCCAGGCCTCATTGAGGCCGCCGCAACCGTTGGTGAGCACCAGCGTGCTGCACCCGGCCGCGGCCGCCGTCCGGACGCCGTGGACCACGGAGCGGACGCCGCGGCCCTCGTAGTAGTGGGTCCTGGCACCCAGGACCAGTGCGCGCTTGCCTTCCCTGGTCAGTACGGAGCGAATGGTGCCAACGTGCCCCACCACGGCGGGCTTGTGGAAGCCGGGAACCTCCGAGGCGCTGAGTGTCGCGGTGGTTTCGCCGATCAGGTCCGCAGCCTCGGCCCAACCGGATCCGAGGACCAGGGCCACATCATGTGACTCCACGCCGGTTTCCGAGGCGATGTAGTCCGCGGCATCCTTGGCGGCTTCAAAGGGGTCTGTGTTCATCAGCTCAGTGTTACTCACTGGTACAAGCTACCGTGCGGCTGCCGGGTTCCGGTAGGGACGCGTCCGACGGCGGCGCGGACCTTGCGTTGGAGGCCTGACGCGGGTGAGGCTTGGCTGACTGGCAGCCGAAGCGTGTATGCGGAAGAATTGAGAATTGTGACCACCCAAGTTGACTTCAGTTCCCCACGAATCGCGATCCTGGGAGGTGGTCCCGGCGGGTACGAAGCCGCCATGGTGGCCGCCTCGCTCGGCGCCAAAGTCACCATCATCGAACGGGCGGGCCTGGGCGGATCGGCCGTCCTGACCGATGTCGTCCCGTCCAAGACCCTCATCGCCACGGCGGACCTCATGACCCGCGTCGCCGAGGCGGATGAGCTGGGAGTCAAGTTCGACGACTCCGCATCCAAGCCGCACGCGGACCTCAAGCACATCAACGACCGCGTGCTCAACCTTGCCCGCGGCCAGTCCAACGACATCCGTGCCGGCCTCGAACGCCTGGGCGTTGACATCGTCATCGGCTCCGGCAAGCTCCTGGACAACAACACGATCGAGGTCCTCACCCTCGAGGGCACCCGCACCATCGACGCCGACGCCATCCTGCTGGCAGTCGGCGCCCACCCGCGGGAACTGCCCACAGCCAAGCCGGACGGGGAACGTATTCTCAACTGGGCGCAGATCTATAACCTGGACGAGCTTCCCGAGGAACTGATCGTGGTGGGTTCCGGTGTGACCGGCGCCGAGTTCGCATCCGCCTACAACGGCCTGGGTTCCAAGGTCACGCTGATTTCCAGCCGCGACCAGGTCCTCCCCGGCGAGGACACGGATGCCGCCAAACTCCTAGAGGGCGTTTTCGAGCGTCGAGGCGTGCGGGTCCTGTCCCGCTCCCGTGCCAATGCGGTTGAGCGGACGGACGACGGCGTCAAGGTCACCTTGGGTGACGGCTCGGTCGTCACGGGCTCCCACTGCCTGGTGTGTGTCGGCTCGATTCCCAACACGGCGGGGTTGGGCCTTGAGGAAGCCGGAGTGACGCTGACGGAGTCGGGCCACATCAAGGTGGACGGCGTTTCCCGGACCACTGCTCCCAACATTTACGCTGCCGGCGACTGCACGGGCGTGTTCGCCCTGGCATCGGTTGCCGCCATGCAGGGCCGGATCGCGATTGCGCACTTCATGGGTGATGGCGTGAAGCCCCTCAAACTCAACCAGGTGGCGTCCAACATTTTCACCTCCCCGGAGATTGCCTCCGTCGGTGTGTCCGAGGCGGACCTGGCTTCAGGCAAGTACCAGGGCGATGTAGTGATGCTGTCCCTGCTGAGCAACGCCCGCGCCAAGATGCGCAATACCAAGGACGGTTTCGTCAAGATCATCGCCCGCAAGGGTTCCGGCACCGTGATTGGCGGCGTGGTGGTGGGACCGAACGCCTCCGAGCTGATCTTCCCGATCTCCGTGGCCGTGACGCAGAAGCTGCACGTGGACGACGTCGCGAGTGCCTTCACGGTCTACCCCTCGCTGACCGGCTCCATCTCCGAGGCAGCGCGCCGTTTGCACGTGCACATGTAGTTCTTGCTTCGAGGGCGCTTGGCTGGTCTGGGCTCGGCGCGCAGGCCACGAGTTCGCCGGAAACCAGCCGGAGTGCCCGGAAACTTCCGGCGTTCCCGCAGCTTTCCAGCGAACTGGGCGCCAAGGGGCGGGGGAGTTCAGGCAGCCGCAGCCTGGAAGTGCTTCTCGATGAGGCCCTTGATGTCCTCGTGACACCCGCCGCACCCCGTCCCCGCGCGGGTGGCCTTGGAAACCCCGGCCACGGTTGAGCAGCCGTCCGCCACGGATTCCCCGATGGCGGCCGCGCTGACACCTGCACACCGGCATACCGTGCGTTGGGGGTCGTTGCTCTCGGCGCTCCCGTCCAGTTGGTCCGGCCCGTCGAGGCGCAGTAGCAGGGAGCGGTCTGCAGGAAGCTCGGAGGACCGTTCAAACAGGACAACCAGCTCAGCAGCGGTCCTGGGCATACCGACGGCGACCAGCCCTTCCAGCACTCCGCCCCGCGTGGTCATCTTGACGTAGCGTCCGTGCTCGGGGTCGGCCCACTGGGACACCTGCCGGCGGGGTCGGCCTGCTGCGGCTCCGGCTTCCAGGAGTTCTTCATCCCACGGGTCGGCCTGGTTGTCGCCGGCCAGGGCGAGGTTGATTCCGCGGGCTTTCAGGACGATCACGCCAGGTTTCTCGGCAGCCAGGCCCGCCACCGAATCCGCGGTTTCCTGTCCCTCGCGGGCCAGGACCGTCAGGTATTCGGCCAGCCACTCGGCCTGCCGCCATCCCGGTCCCACCAAGCCGGAGGGGCCGCTGGCTGTCCGGCATTCAACGCATGAAGCATCGGCGCACCGCACCTCCGCGCAATCGCCGATGGCGAACATGTGCGGCTCGTGGTGGGTGCGGAGGTGGTGGTCCACAAGGATCCCCGTGCCAACGGGCAACCCGCACCCTTCGGCCAACTCAATCCGTGGGCGCACGCCGCAGGACAAGACCAGCAGGTCGCCGTCGATCGCCGAGCCGTCGTCCAGCAGCAAGGCGGAGAAGGACCCGCCGGGCCCGGAGGTTTCCACCCCCGTGGATCGGGCGTTTCCGGCCATGCGGACCCCGCTGGCCCGGAGGCTGTTGGTCAGGACCGATCCGCTGCCGCGGTCGATGCTGCGGCCCAGGGGGAATGGTCCGTTGTGCACCACGGTTGCCCGGGCGCCTTCCTCGGAGGCAGCCAGGGCGGTCTCAAGACCCAGAACACCGCCACCGAGAACCACTACGCGCTTGCGGCCGGCAACAGCCGAACGCAGCACGGCCGCGTCCTGCAGGTCCCGGAGCGTGATCACGCCCGCGGGAAGAACCGGGCCGGAGGGGTCCGGGTTCAGTCCCGTGAGGTTCGGAATGACGGGTCGGGAGCCCGTGGCGAAGACCAGCCGGTCATAGTGCTCACGGGTCCCATCGGAGAGCACTACCTGCTGCCTGGCACGGTCGATCCTCCGGACCTTGGTTCCCAGCCGGACCTCCACTCCCGCAGCTTCCAGCTCTGCGGCGTCGGCCATCGCCACGGCCTCAGCAGTAGTGCGCCCGACGCCTAGCTCTGCCACCATCACCCGGTTGTAGGCGGCTTCGGTTTCCTGCCCCACAACCAGCAGTTGCACAAGGCCTGAGCGGACGGCAGGAGCCAGTTCCTCCACCAACCTCGCGGCCACCGGTCCGAATCCGACAACAACAATGCGCTCGCTCATGAAGCCTCCTTGGCGTGCAATGACAGGCCCGCATCCTGAGGGACGGCGGGGACCGGGGTGGACGCTGCCCGCCGGACCCACACCCGGCTGGTCTTGAACTCCGGCATGCCGGAGATGGGGTCGGTTGCGGCCTCGGTGAGCCGGTTGGCGTTCTCCTGGCCGGGGAAGTGGAAGGGCAGGAACACGGTGTCGGGCCGGACGGCGTTGCTCAGTTCAGCGCGGCACAGCACTTCGCCGCGCTCATTGGTGACCGTGGCGTAATCGCCCTCCGATATCCCGCGCGAAGCAGCCGTCGCAGGATGGATCAGCAACCGGACCTGGGGTTGGGCCGCCAGCAGTTCGGCAACGCGCCGGGTCTGGGCTCCGGATTGGTAGTGCTCCAACAAGCGGCCGGTTGCCAGTGCCAACGAGTCGTCCGCAAACGACCGTTCAGCCCGCCTCGACGGCTTCACCGGAACCATCACGGCGCGCCCGTCCGGGTGGGCAAAGGCATCGGCGAACAGCCGGGGGGTTCCACCGCTGCCGACGGGATACGGCCAGTAAGCAGCTTCGCCGCGGTCCAGCATGGCGTAATCAATGCCGGAGTAGTCGGCCAGCCCGCCGGCAGAAGCCTGACGCAGTTCCTCGAACACGGTCTCGGGATCTTCGCTGAAGGTGGATGGCGCCCCAAGGAGCCCGGCGAGGCGAGCCATGAGCCACAGTTCACTTCTAACGCCCGGCGGGGGAGTGATGGCCCGACGACGCCGGATCACCCGGCCTTCCAGGTTGGTCAGGGTGCCTTCCTCTTCCGCCCACTGCGTCACCGGCAGCACCAGGTCCGCTTCCAAGGCCGTCTCGGATAGAAAGAAGTCGCACACCACCAGGAAGTCCAAGTCCCGGAGGCCGGCAGTGACGGCGTTGGTGTCCGGTGCCGACACCACCACATTGGCGCCGTGCACGAAAAGGCACCGGACGCCGTCGGGCTTTCCGAGGGACTTGAGGAGTTCGACGGCGGGAAGTCCCGGTCCGGGGATCAGCGATTCGTCGATGCCCCACACCTGCGCGACGTGGGCGCGCGCGGCCGGGTCGGTGATCTTGCGGTAGCCGGGGAGCTGGTCAGCTTTCTGGCCGTGTTCGCGTCCGCCCTGGCCGTTGCCCTGCCCGGTCAGCGTGCCGTAGCCGCTGCGCGCGGATCCGGGCAAGCCCAGCAGGAGGCTCAGGTTGATGGCGGCGGTTGCTGTGTCCGTGCCGTCAACGTGCTGTTCCACGCCCCGGCCGCTGAGGATGTAGCTACCCCCGGCACGGGCGCCTTGGGCAAGGCGGCGTGCGGTTTCGCGGATGAGGGTGGCAGGCACGCCGGTGATCGACTGGACGCGCTCGGGCCAGAAAGCTGCGAGGCTTCGCACCAACTCCGGGTAGCCGGAAGTCCGCTGGGCAACGTACTGCGCATCGACAAATCCCTCGTGCACCACCACATGGGAGATGCCGAGCAGGAGGGCCAGGTCGGTACCGGGCGTCGGCTGCAAGTGGAGGCCGCCGCCGTCGGACGTGAACGCTGCAGTAGCCGAGCGGCGGGGGTCCACCACGATCAACCCGCCGCGGTCGCGGGCGCCCTGGAGGTGCTGGACAAAGGGAGGCATGGTTTCTGCGACGTTCGAGCCGAGCATGAGGATCACGGATGCCGAGTCCAGGTCGGTCACCGGGAACGGGAGCCCGCGGTCTACGCCGAAAGCCCTGTTGCCTGCTGCGGCTGCCGAGGACATGCAGAACCGGCCGTTGTAGTCGATGCGGGACGTACGCAGGGCCAGCCGGGCGAACTTGCCCAGCATGTACGCCTTCTCGTTGGTGAGGCCACCGCCGCCGAAAACTCCCACGGCGTCGTTCCCGTACTGCTGTTGCGTTTCCTTGACGGCCGCGGTGATGAGCGCCAGGGCCTGGTCCCAGGAGATCGGCTGGTGGACTCCGTCGGAGCCTTTCAACATCGGTTCGGTGACCCGGCCGTTGTGGCGCAACAACGACGCCGATGTCCAGCCTTTGCGGCACAGCCCGCCACGGTTGGTGGGGAAGTCGCGCCCGGAAACCTCAAGGGGAACGGCGGGCTGGTCCGGCTCTCCGGCGCGTGCGGGCACTGCCCCGGCCGGGGCCGAAGCCGCAGCCGGGGTCAGCGTCATGGCGCACTGGAGGGCGCAGTATGGGCAGTGGGTATCGGCGCCGTTTGGCATCTAGATGTGTCCGATCGTGTTGCGCTTCCGGGCGGGGCGGATGTAGCAGGCCCAGCAGACGATGAGCATCAGGACGTACGCGGCCACGAAGCCGTAGAAGGCCGGGGTGTAAGAGCCTGCGGCGGAGTTGGAAGCATTGAGCACCTGCGGGATGACGAACCCGCCGTAGGCACCGATGGCGGAGATCAGGCCCAGGGATGAGGCCGCGAGCCGGGCCGTGGCTGCACTGCTCGCACCGGAGCGGGCAGCGCGGCTGGACGTCGCGAAGATCACCGGGATCATGCGGTACGTTGCACCGTTGCCGAAGCCGCTGGAAACAAACAGCAGGAGGAACAGGCCCAGGAAGAGCCAGAAGTTCTTCAACGGCAGGGTCCAGATCATGGTCAACGTGATGACTGCCATCGAGGCGAACGCGGTGATGGTCATGCGGGCACCGCCCATGCGGTCTGCCATGCGGCCACCGTACGGCCGGGCCAGGGAACCGACCAACGGACCCAGGAAGGCCAGGGACAGGGCCACGGCGCCGACATGGATGGAGGAGAACTCCGGGAAGTAGTCCTTGATGAGCTTGGGAAAGACACCTGCGAAACCGATGAACGAGCCGAACGTGCCGATGTACAGGAAGGCCATGATCCACAGGTGGGGCTCCTTGATGGCAGCAACGGATCCGGCGACGTCACCCTTGGCGCTGGTGAGGTTGTTCATGTACTTCCAGGCGCCGAAGGCGGCAATCAGGATCAAGGGAATCCAGATGAGGCCGGCCATGGGCAGGTTGACGGTTCCAGCGGCAAGTACCGTCACGGCGATGGGAACAACCAGCTGCGCGACGGCGGCACCCAGGTTTCCGCCCGCGGCGTTCAGTCCCAGTGCCCAGCCCTTTTCGCGGGCGGGGTAGAAGAAGGTGATGTTGGCCATGGAGCTGGCGAAGTTGCCGCCGCCAAAGCCCGCCAGCGCTGCCATCAGGAGCATGACGCCAAAGGGCGTGTCCGGGTTGGAGACGCAGATCGCAAGGCCTGTGGACGGGATGAGCAGCAGCAGGGCCGAGATGATGGTCCAGTTCCTGCCGCCAAACTTGGGGACCATGAAGGTATAGGGAATGCGGAGCGTGGCGCCTACCAGGCTGGGGATGGAGATGAGCCAGAAGATTTGGTTGGTGTCGAAGGTGAATCCGGCTGCGGGGAGCTGGACCACCACGATGGACCAGAGCTGCCAGACAACAAAGCCCAGAAACTCGGCGAAGATCGACCAGTAGAGGTTGCGCTTGGCGATGGACCGGCCTTCGGCTTCCCACTGCCCTTTGTCTTCGGCGTCCCAGTTGGCGATCCAGCGGCCGGGGCGGTGTTCAAGGGCGGGAGCGGTGGCAGTGGACTGGGTGGGGGCCAGTGCATCTGCGGTGCGGTCAACAGTCACGGGAGTGCCTCCTTGATGGGGGACGGTGTTATCCCAAGGTAGGTAGCGCTCATTTCGCGGACCGTCGCGGTTTGTAAACGTGCTGTGACATTTCCCTATCTGCGGGGTCACGGGGACGTGAGACGATGGTGAGGTTGTGGCGCCGCCCACAGTATGGAAATTTCCTGTCAGTCCGGATCGTGGACTTTGTTGTCCATTCAATGGACTCCGGGAACTATTATTGAACTCTCGAATATTCCGTCGCCGACCGGGTCGCAGGGCACCGGCCGGCGTGAACGAAAGCTGCTACTACACATGTCTTCCACTGCACCCTCCAAGGAAGGTGAGTCCACCAAGCCGGTGAACTCGCGGGGCCGGGTGATCTTCGCCAGCCTGATCGGCACGACGATCGAGTTCTACGACTTCTACGCCTACGCCACCGCGTCGGTCCTCGTCTTCCCCAAACTCTTCTTCCCCAACGCCACCGACATCAACGCCCTTCTCAGTGCCTTTGCCATTTTTGGCGTTGCGTTCTTCGCACGGCCCATCGGCGCCGTGGTCTTTGGCCACTTCGGTGACAAGATCGGCCGCAAGGGCACCCTGGTCGCTTCGCTGCTGACCATGGGTATCGCCACGTTCCTGATCGGTCTCCTTCCGGAGGCTTCGCTGCCCGGGTGGGCCATCATGGCACCGCTGCTGCTGGTTGTCCTGAGGTTCTTCCAGGGCCTGGCCTTGGGTGGCGAGTGGTCCGGTGCGGCCCTGCTCGCCACCGAGAACGCTCCTGAAGGCAAGCGCGCCATTTACGGAACCTTCCCGCAACTGGGTGCCCCGATCGGCTTCATCATCGCCAACGTCATCTTCATCTGGATGAACACCGCACTGACTGCCGAGCAGTTCCTGGCCTGGGGCTGGCGAGTGCCATTCCTCTTGAGCGCCGTGCTGGTCATCGTTGGCCTCTACGTCCGCCTCAAGCTCGTGGAGAGCGCGTCCTTCACCAAGGTCATCGAACAGGACAAGGTCCAGAAGCTGCCCTTGGGCGCCACGTTCAAGAAGCACTGGCGCCCCGTGGTTGCCGGTACGTTCATCATGTTGGCCACCTACGTGCTCTTCTACATCATGACCACGTTCACGCTGTCCTACGGCACCAAGCCCACCCTCGCCGGCGCGCAAGCGGCGGCCGAGAAGACCGGCACTGCGATGACGGCAGAACAGATCGCGGCCTATGTTCCCGGCCTCGGCATTCCGCGGTCCGACTTCCTGTGGATGCTGATCCTCGGTGTCGTCTTCTTCGGTATCTTTACGGTGGTCTCCGGGCCCCTTGCCGAGAAGTGGGGCCGCCGCAAGTTCCTGCTGGGCGTCACCGCCGGAATCTTCGTCTTCGGCGCCCTGTGGTTCACCATGTTCGGACCGGGCCAGGCAGCCGCGATGGTGGGCCTGATTGTTGGCTTTACGCTCATGGGCCTGACGTTCGGCCCCATGGCAGCAATCCTGCCCGAGCTCTTCCCCGCCAACGTCCGCTACACCGGATCAGCAGTGGCCTACAACCTGTCCTCCATGATCGGTGCAGCTCCTGCGTCCTTCATCGCCATCGCCCTGTGGTCAGCCGCCAACGGCAGCACCTGGCTGGTGGGGGTCTACATGGCAGTTGCCGCCGTCATCACCTTCGTCGCGCTCTGGCTTACCCGCGAAACCAAGGACACGGACTACGAGAACAACGTGGCCTAGTACCCCAAGAACGACGCCGGCCCCGCACCGTTTGGTGCGGGGCCGGCGTCGTGATGGGGTACTTCGCTTTAGTCCTCGATGGTGGCGATGACAGCGCCGGCGGACACGGTTTCCCCTGCGGAAGCCGTCAGGCCGCGGACAGTACCGGCCTTGTGCGCGGTCAGGGGCTGCTCCATCTTCATGGCTTCGAGGACCACGATCAGGTCGCCCTCGGCCACCACGTCGCCATCGGCTGCAGCGATCTTGACGATGGTTCCCTGCATCGGGGAGGTCAGGGCGTTGCCGCCGGCAGCAGCGGCGGTGGCGCCTGCCGAGCGGGACCGCTTCTTCGACTTGCCTGCCTTGGCGCCCGAACCACTGGAAACGGCGGCGACACCGGCACCCAGGCCGGACGGCAGGACGACCTCAAGGCGCTTGCCGCCAACTTCGACGACCACGCGCTGGCGATCACCGGCGTCGGGACCTTCTGCGCCGGCGCCGGACGGGGACCACGCCGGAATGTTGTTGACGAATTCGGTCTCGATCCAGCGGGTGTGGACCTTGAAGGGGCCTTCGACCGGTGCAAAGTCAGGGTCCGTGACCACGGCGAGGTCGAAGGGGATAACGGTGGGAATGCCTTCCACCACCATTTCCTCCAGGGCACGGCGCGAACGCTGGAGTGCCTGCTCGCGGCTGGAACCGGTGACGATCAGCTTGGACAGCATCGAGTCGAAGTTGCCGCTGATGATGTCGCCCTGTTCCACTCCGGAATCAACGCGGACCCCGGGACCGGTCGGGTTCTTCAATGTGCTGATGGTGCCCGGTGCGGGCATGAAGTTGCGTCCCGGGTCTTCGCCGGTGATGCGGAACTCGAAGGAGTGGCCGCGGACCTCAGGATCCTCATAGCCAAGGGCTTCGCCGCGGGCGATGCGGAACTGCTCGCGGACCAGGTCGATGCCCGTGACTTCCTCGGACACGCAGTGCTCCACCTGGAGGCGGGTGTTGACCTCGAGGAAGGAGATGGTGCCGTCCTGGCCTACCAGGAACTCGCACGTTCCGGCGCCGAGGTAGTTGGCCTCCTTGAGGATGGCCTTGGAGGATTCGTAGAGGCGCTTGTTCTGCTCTTCGCTCAGGTAAGGTGCGGGAGCCTCTTCCACGAGCTTCTGGTTGCGGCGCTGCAGGGAGCAGTCGCGGGTGGAGACCACAACAACATTGCCGTAGGCGTCCGCCAGGCACTGGGTTTCCACGTGCCGCGGGGAATCCAGGAAGCGTTCGATGAAGCACTCGCCACGGCCGAATGCTGCGACGGCTTCACGGACAGCGGATTCGTAGAGCTCCGGGATCTCTTCCATGGTGCGGGCGACCTTGATGCCGCGGCCACCACCACCGAACGCTGCCTTGATGGCAACGGGGAGGCCGAATTCCTCGGCGAACTTCAGGATTTCGTCCGCGTCCTTGACCGGGTCGGCAGTGCCGGGGACCAGCGGGGCGCCGACCTTTTCGGCAATGTGGCGGGCCTGGACCTTGTCGCCGAGTGCGGAGATGGCCTCAGGGGAGGGGCCGATCCAGTTGATCCCGGCTTCGATCACCTTGGCGGCGAACTCGGCATTCTCGGCCAGGAATCCGTAGCCCGGGTGGATGCCGTCGGCGCCGGACTGCTTGGCGACGTCAATGATCTTGTCCATCACCAGGTACGACTCGGCTGCACTGTTGCCGCCGAGTGCGTAGGCCTCGTCAGCGAGGCGAACGTGCAGGGCGTCACGGTCCGGGTCTGCGTAAACGGCTACGGAGGCGATGCCTTCGTCCCGGGCGGCTCGGATGATACGGACCGCGATCTCGCCGCGGTTGGCAATCAAGACCTTGGTAAGAGGGCTGGAAATGGGCTGCGCCGGGTTAGCTGACAAGTTGTTGACTCCTTCTGTCCTTGAGGAGCCTAGCGCGATTGTGTGGGTTCCGCCCATGTTGATGGGGGATTCCGTGTGTGAACCGGCGTTCCTTTGTAGGGTTGCTACAAACCTGTTTCCTGGGCCCACAGCTCTGTGACGTTGACGTTCGCATGGCTGAGCAAGTCGCGAAGCGTGGAGATGGAAAGACCGACGACGGCGTGCGGGTCGCCGTCGACCTTGCGGATGAACGCCCCGCCCAAGCCGTCTATGGTGAAGGAGCCTGCACAGTGGAGCGGTTCGCCGGTGGCGATGTAGGCGTCGATGTCTTCGGTGGACATCTCGGCAAAGTGCACTTCCGCGCTGGAGACGGCACCCAAGGTGGCACCGGTCCCGGTGGCGGGCTCGTCGTCGTCCACGTCTGCGGCGGTCTCGCGGCAGTCAACCAGCCAGTGCCCCGTGTGGAGAACCCCCTTCGAGCCGCTCATGCGCAGCATACGCTCCTTGGCGACATCCGGCGTGTACGGCTTGCCGTGCGACTCGCCGTCGAACTCGAAGACCGAATCGCAGCCGATAACCAAGGCACCTTCGGCTTCGGGGAGCGAAGCAACAGCTTCGGCCTTTGCGCGGGCAAGGAGCAGCGCGGTGTCGTGGGGATCCGTCACTCCGTAGCGGGCCTGCACCGCGTCCTCATCCACGTCCGAAACAAGGACGTCATGCCGGATGCCCGCCTCGGTGAGGAGCTTGGTGCGGGCAGGGGACTGGGAAGCAAGGATCAATCTGGTCACGCCCCCAAGCCTATACGGACGCTCTCTCACCGATTGCCGTGGTTGGCCGGACGCTCTCTCACCGATTGCCGTGGTTGGCCTGACGCTCTCTCACCGATTGCCGTGGTTGGCCTGACGCTCTCTCACCCATTGCCGTGGATGGCCGGGAGGAAGCGATAGGTGAGAGAGCGTTCGTCAAAAGGGGGTAATCGGTGAGAAAGGGTCAGTGGACCAGTTCCTGCGCGCCCGATGTGGCACGGTCGCTGCGGTTCAGCTTGGCGCCCTCCACATCGACGTCCGGAAGGAGACGGTCCAGCCACTTCGGCAGCCACCAGGCCTTTTCGCCGAGGAGGTACATGACGGCGGGAACGATCGTCATGCGGACCACGAAGGCGTCAATCAGCACACCGAACGCCATGGCGAAGCCGAGCGGCCGGACCATGGTCAGGTGGCTGAAGATAAAGCCGGCGAACACGCTGACCATGATGATCGCTGCAGCCGTCACCACGGCAGCGGCATGGCTGAACCCGGTCCGGACGGCGTGCTTGGCCGATTCGCCGTGCATGAAGGACTCACGCATGCCGGAGGTGATGAACACCTGGTAGTCCATGGCCAGACCGAACAGTACACCGATCAGGATGATGGGCAGGAAGCTCAGGACTGCGCCCGGGTTGGCGACATCGAACACCTGGCCCAGCCAGCCCCACTGATACACCGCCACCACGGCGCCGAACGCGGCGGCGAGCGACAGCAGGAACCCGCCAGTGGCGAGCAGCGGCACCACGATGGAGCGGAACACCAGCAGCAGGAGGATCAGGGATAGCCCGACGACGATTGCCAGGTAGGGCGGCAGGGCGGCACCGAGCTTTTCGGAGACGTCGATGTTGCCTGCCGTCTGTCCGGTCAAGCCGATGGTGACACCTGTCTCTTCGCGGATCTCCGCACCCTTTGCACGGAGTTCGGACACCACTTTCACCGTGCTGGCACTGGCCGGGCCTTCCTTGGGGATGACCTGGTAGACGGCGGTGCGTCGGTCCTCGCTCAGCGCGGCGGGCACGGCTGCGACAACGTTTTCGACGCTCCGCAACTGATCGGCGACGTCAAACTGCTTGTTCCTGGCGTCTGTTTCGCTGAGGCCGTCGGGGAACTCGCCGACCACCACGATCGGTCCGGTCACTCCTTCGCCGAAACTGCTGCGCGTCAGGTCGTACGCCTTAAAGGCCTGGGAGTCGACCGGTTCGGACCCGCCGTCGGGCAGTGCCAGCCGCAGCTGTGAGGCGGGCAGCGCAACCGCGCCCAGCAGCGCGATGCTGAGGATCAGGGCCACCCAGGGGTGGCGGGTCACCAGCCCGCCCCACCCACGGGTGCTGCGCTTCTCGTCGAGTTCGCGGTCCGCGGCTTCGTGGCCAGGTTCGGCGTTGTGCCGCGCGGCTTTGGCCCACGCACGCTTGGAGACCAGCCGGCGTCCGATCAGGCCGAGGATCGCGGGCGTCAGGGTCAGGGCGACGACGACGGCGACCGCAACTGTCGCTGCGGCCGCAACACCCATGACGGCCAGGAACGGCAGCCCGGGCACTACCAGTGCAGCCAGTGCGATGATGACCGTCAGGCCAGCGAACAGGACGGCGTTGCCCGACGTTCCTGTGGCCAGCGCAGCCGATTCTTCGCCGTCCATGCCCGCCAGAAGCTGGTTGCGGTGGCGGTTGACGATGAAGAGGGAATAGTCGATCCCCACGGCAAGGCCCAGCATCAGGGCAAGCATGGGCGAGATGGAGCTCATGTCGATCACGCTCGTGAGGGCGAAGGTCCCGCCGACGCCAACCGCCACACCGATGATGGCCATGAGAAGCGGCAGTCCGGCAGCAATGAGGGTTCCGAGCATGAGGATCAGGACAAGGGCTGCCACTGCTACGCCCACGATTTCCGCCACGCCAAAGATCTGCGAAACGTCTTCCGTGATTTCCTTGCTGGCGTACGCGGTCACGCCGGCGGAGGAGACGCCATGAACGATGTCCTGGACTTCCTTGCGGACGTCGGGAGAGACAGCGTTGATGGAGGTCTTGAACTGGACCTGCGCGATCGCGGCCTTGTTGTCGCTGGAGACGAACCGCATGCCGTCTGACGCTTCAATCTGGCGCTTGGCGAGGGCCAGCGCCGCGGCGCCGTCGGCGGCTTCCTTGGTTCCGGCGTCGAGCTGTTCCTTGCCGGCAGCGAGCTGGGCGCGTTGAGGTGCAAGCTGCGCTTCAATTTGGGCAGGGGTCAATCCTGCTGCAGCAAGCTGCTGTTCGGCTCCGGCAAGCTGGGCTTCACCGGCGGTGAGCTGCGCCCGGGCAGCATCCAACTGCGCCTGCCCGGCAGCGGCCTTTGCCTCACCGTCGGTGAGCTGGGCTGCGGCCTGGTCCAACTGCTCCTGCGTGGTGAAGGGGTTGACCACACCCTGGACGTCAGGAAGTTCTTCGAGCTTGGCCAAGGCATCTGCCACTGCATCCTTGCCCGCTTGGTCGAAGCCCGAAGCGCCGGCCTCGAACGCCACGCTCGCAGACCCGCCCGAAGCCTCCGGGAGGGCTTCCTTCAACTTGTCGGCCATCTGCTGTGTTTCAGTGCCGGGGATGGTGAAGTTGTTGGACATGGTGCCGTGGAACGCAGCGGCAGAGCCGCCAACGGCGACCAAAACGGCCAGCCATAGGGAAATGACCAGCCAACGGCGGCGGTAGGAGAACCGGCCGAGTCGGTAGAGGAACGATGCCATGTCAGAACCGATCTGTGGTGGTTGGAACGGAGGACGCCGCGGCGGCCGCCGCACTGTTGTTAATGTCCGACGGCGGCGCGAAGCCGGCTCCCAGCAGCCCCATCGCATCGATGAGGTGCTGGCGAAGGACTGCGAGTGATTCGGGGGAGAGATCCGGCCCGCGTTCAGCGAACCAGACGTTCATGGCTGCTTTTCCGCAGGAAATGACCGAGCCTGCCAGTGCGTGGAGGTATAGCTCACTGACCTCCTCGCCCAGCCTGGAACGGGCTGCGTCGATGATTTGTCCCGTGCAGTGGTCCCAGGCTTCGAGTTCGGAGCGGGCGAGCGAACGGTTGTCCTGGGTGAGGCTGAACAGTTCCGCCATGGGCGCAACGGACATCGGGTCGGCGAGGGCCATGAGGGCGGCTTGGGCTGATTCGAGGATGGTTTCGTCGTTGGGCCGCAGCTTGAACTGCTCCAGGGCGCGATCCATGAAGCCGTCGGCCACGGACGATAGGGCTGCCTCGAGGCTTGGGAAGTAGTTGAAAAAGGTTCGTCGGGATACACCTGCGGCGGCGGCGATGTCTTCCACGGTGAAGTTGCCCGGGCCGTGGCCGCGGAGCAGGTCAAGGGCGGCTGCTGCGATGGAGCTGCGGGTGGCTGCCTTGTTGAGTTCGCGGCGCGAGGGAGCGCCTGGCTCGGCTGTGCCGGGCGGAGCGGGCGGCTGATTGGGGCTCACATACTTACACTAAGTGCAACTTTGCACTCTGCGCAATCTGAGCAGTGTTTCGGTCCGTCCCACCAGCAGCGAGCCTAAAATGTCAGACCTCTCTGGAAGCCTTAATGCATGGAACGGATTGAGGTTCAGGAAGCTGGCGCAGCTAATGTGCCGCTACCTGCCCTCGCCGGTCCGGTTCAGGCACTGACCGTCGCCGGTCAGCTGATCGAGCAGCTGCGCGTTCTGGAGGACATGAAGTCCGCCATTTCCGGTCTGCAGGCCAAGATCGCTGTGGCTTTTGATCAGGCCCAGCGCCAAGTCCAAGCAGAAGCCGGCGTCCCGGCATCGGAACGTGGCAGGGGAGTCGCCGCTCAGGTCGCGCTGGCACGGCGGGAGTCGCCCAACCGGGGTTCACGGTTGTTGGGCTTCGCGAAGGCGCTGGTAACCGAGATGCCACGCACTCTGGCAGCGCTTGACTCCGGCCAACTCAATGAGTGGCGGGCCACTCTGCTGGTCAGGGAAACCGCCTGCCTGTCCGCTGAGGATCGATGCGCGGTAGATGAGGAGCTCGCCGCGGACAGCGGGACCTTCGACGGCGCGGGCGACCGTTCGATCGTCGCCGCTGCCAAGGCCGCCGCTTACCGTCGGGATCCTCGTTCGGTGACCCAGCGCGCTGCCAGGGCTGCCTCGGAACGGCATGTTAGTCTCCGGCCGGCTCCTGACACCATGGCGATACTGACCGCGCTGCTTCCTGTAGCCCAGGGCGTTGCCGCCTACAAGGCATTGGCCCAGTCGGCTGATTCTGCCCGTTCGGGCGGCGACGACCGTTCAAGGGGCCAGGTTATGGCGGACACGCTGGTTGAACGGCTCATTGGAACGTCGGGGGGTGTAGGCAGGCTCGAACTACAGCTCGTCATGACCGACCGTACGCTGTTCCAGGGAGATTCGGAGCCGGCCCGGTTATCGGGTTATGGCATCGTTCCGGGCGGCTGGGCACGTGCTCTTGTTGGTGAGGGTGGTGGGGCTGGGATTAATGCGGGCGGGCCGTCGCCGTCTTCGAGCGAACTGCAAGCGGCGTCCGGACAAGGGGGATCCGGGTCTAAAGGTCATAACTACGATGTCTACCTGCGCCGGCTCTACACAGCGCCGGCCAGCGGAGAACTTGTGGCCATGGATACCAGGTCCAGGCTCTTCCCCGGCGGCCTGCGGCGGTTCATCGAAACCAGGGACGCCGTGTGCCGCACGCCTTACTGTGACGCGCCCATACGCCACATCGACCACGTCGTTCCATGGCATTCAGGCGGTCCCACCAGCCTGAATAACGGTGCCGGACTCTGCGAGCAGTGCAACCACACCAAGGAGAGCCCGGGGTGGTCGTCCACAACGGTAACCGCCCTGCCCATACACAGCATGGATGTCAGGACTCCGACAGGACACACCTACCGGTCCAAGGCGCCGCCTTTGCCAGGCACAGCCCTGCACTGACGCGGGCGGGGCTGTGCCGGGGCTTTCTTAGAACTGCGGCTGGCCGGGGAACTGCTGACCAGGCTGCTGCGGCGCACTCTGCTGCGGCTGGCCTGCTCCCTGCTGTGGCTGCTGCTTGGTCAGATAAATCGACTGCCCGGTTGCTCCCGGCTCGCCCTCACCCAGCGGCAGAACATAGACAGCCGTTCCGTAGGCGCAAACTTCGGTCCAGTTGGTGCCCATCTCGGAGGTGTCGAAACGCATGGCGACGATCGCATTTGCACCGCGCTGCTGTGCCTCGTTGACCATGCGGGCCATCACTTCCTGGCGGCTTTCGTACAGGGCACGGGTCATCTCGGGCAGTTCGCCGCCACCCAAGGAGCGGAATCCGGCGAGCATCTGCGACCCGATGTCGCGTGAACGGACAGTGAGGCCCATGACTTCGCCGAAGACGGCGTCAATGCGGTGGCCGGGAATTTCATTCGAGGTAACGATCAGCATGATCCAGAGCCTATCCAGAAGTCGCCGTTAAGCAGGTGAATCCCCGGGGAAAGTCCGGGGATTCACTTGAGGCATGGAAGCCTGCGGTCAGGCCTTGGTGTCAGCCAGTTCCGGTTTCCCGGCCTCTGTCGCAGGGGTGTCCGTGCCGGACTCGTCGTTGAATGCAGCGCCGTTACGGGGCGCGTTGTACAGCGATTCGTCCAGGATGCCTTGGCGTTTGGCCACGATTGCGGGGACCAGGGCCTGGCCTGCCACGTTGACGGCGGTCCGGCCCATGTCCAGGATCGGGTCGATGGCCAGGAGAAGACCGACGCCGGCCAGCGGCAGTCCCAGCGTGGACAGGGTCAGGGTGAGCATCACTACGGCGCCGGTGGTGCCGGCCGTGGCCGCTGAACCCAGGACTGAGACCAGGACGATGAGCAGATACTGGCTGAAGTCCAGGTTGATGCCGAAGAACTGGGCCACGAAGATCGCAGCGATGGCCGGGTAGATCGCGGCGCAGCCGTCCATCTTGGTGGTGGCTCCGAGCGGCACGGCGAAGGATGCGTAGCCTGAGGGAACGCCGAGGTTGCGCTCGGTGACGCGCTGCGTGAGCGGCAGCGTGCCGATGGACGAGCGGGAAACGAAGGCCAACTGCACGGCCGGCCACACGCCGGAGAAGTACTGCTTGATGGACAGACCGTGGGCGCGGACCAGCACCGGGTAGAGCACGAACAGCACCAGAGCCAGGCCTACATAGATGGCAAGCGTGAATTTGCCCAGCGATCCGATGGTGTCCCAGCCGTAGATGGCCACGGCGTTACCGATCAGGCCAATGGTGCCGATCGGGGCGATGCGGATGATCCACCACAAGACCTTCTGGATGACGGGCAGGGCTGAAGCGTTGAAGGTCAGGAAAGCCTCGGCCTGCTTGCCCACCTTGAGTGCAGCGATACCGACGGCGATCGCGATCACCAGGATCTGGAGGACGTTGAAGCTCACGGACGTGCTGACGGTGGTGGCGGCGTTGGCGCTTTCGGTGACCGTCGAGCTTGCGCCGAGGCCAAGGAAGTTCTTGGGGAACAGCCCGATGAGGAACGCCCACCAGTCACCCGTCTTGCCCGCGTACTTGGCTTCTTCCGTGATGCCGGTGGCGGCACCGGGCTGAAGCAGCACGCCCAGGCCGATGCCGATAAGTACGGAAACCAGGGAGGTGATGGCGAACCACAGCAGCGTGTTCCAAGCGAGCCTCGCTGCGTTGGAGACCTGTCGGAGGTTTGCAATGGAGCTCACCACGGCGGTGAAGATCAGTGGAACGACGGCGGTCTGCAGCAGGGAGACGTAGCTGGAACCGATCGTCTGAAGGGTTGCGCCAAGCCCGTTGGGGGCTGCTTTGGTGCTGCCCGTGTACTTGGCGATGAGGCCCAGGACGAGGCCCACGATAAGGGCGGCGATGATCTGGACGCCGAAGGAACCGGCCCACTTGGGGAGCCGGGAACCGGACGTGCCGGATGCGGGAGTGATGGTGTTTGAGGTGCTCACCGGAACACGGTAGGTGCTTCGCAAATAACATAGCGAACGGACGTTTAGAAATGTTACGTGCGCAAAAGTTATTCCTTGTGCGTTTGTGACGTTGGTCTCCGGTGAGCGCCCCGGATCAGCCCAGCAACGCCCTGCGCAGCACGTCCAACCCCACCGAGCCGATGTTCAGCGCTTTGCTGTGGAAGGACTTCAGGTCGAAGCCTTCGCGGGATTCCAGCTCCGCCCGGATCTGCTCCCACAGGCGCTGGCCGACCTTGTAGGAGGGTGCTTGCCCGGGCCAGCCGAGGTAGCGGGCAAACTCAAACTGCAGTTGGCCTTCGCTGATGTCCAGATTGGCTTTGAGGAAGTCGAAGCCCTTCTCCGGCGTCCAGGTTCCGCTGCCCCACCGTTCGGGAACGGGCAGTTCCAGGTGGACGCCGATATCGAACACCACCCGGGCTGCCCGCATCCGCTGGCCGTCCAGCATGCCCATGTGGTCGCCCGGGTCCTTGAGGTAACCGAGTTCCAGCATCAGTTGTTCGGCGTAGAGCGCCCAACCCTCACCGTGCCCCGACACCCAGCAGACGTTCCGGCGCCAGTTGTTGAGCAGTTCGCGGCGATAGGTTGCCGTTGCAACCTGGAGGTGGTGGCCGGGAACGCCCTCGTGGAACACGGTGGTGGTCTCCGACCACGTGGTGAACGTGTCCTCACCTGCGGGGACAGACCACCACATGCGTCCAGGGCGTGAGAAATCGTCGGAGGGGCCCGTGTAGTAGATGCCGCCTTCGTCCGTGGGGGCGATCATGCATTCGAGGGTCTTCATGATGTCCGGAATGTCGAAATGCACGTCGGCCAGCTCGGATACGGCACGGTCGGAGAGGTCCTGCATCCAGGCTTTGAGGGCGTCGGTGCCCTTGATCTGCCGGGCGGGATCGTTGTTCAGGATGTTTTTGGCTTCTTCGATCGAGGCGCCGGACTTGATCTGACCGGCCACTTTTTCCTGTTCGGCAATGAGCCGTTCAAGTTCCTGCACGCCCCAGGCGTACGTTTCCTCAAGGTCCACGGTGGCGCCCAGGAAGGACCGCGATGCCAGGGCGTAACGTTCCCGGCCCACGGCGTCCTTCTCCGGAGCGGCGGGCAGCAGTTCGTCCCGGAGGAAAGCAGCAAGGGAACCGTAAGCTTCCCGCGCCGCCGAGGATCCGTCGTCGAGTTTGGCCTGCACGTCGCCGGGAAGCGGCGAGCCGCCCACCGTGGCCTCAGCGGCAAGCTTGGCGAAGAACCCGTCTTCGGCGGCGTAGCGGCTGGTTTGTTCGATGACGATCCGGACCTGGCGGGCGGCGGAAACCTTGCCGTCAGCCGCAGCAGCGCGCAGCGAGCTGATGTATCCCGCAATGGCCCCGGGGACGTTGGCCGCGCGGCCGGCGATATGTCCCCACTGCCCCACCGTGTCCGTGGGCATGAGGTCGAAGATGGCGCGGATGTCCTGTGCGGGTGAAGCAATGTTGTTGAGGTCGGCAGCATCCCAGCCGGAGGCGTGGATCTCCAGTTCCAGGCCGAGCCGTTCGCGCATGGCATCCAGGGTCACTACGTCGGTGTCATCGGAAGGCTCCAGGGCAGCCAGCGCCTCCAAGGCCTCCCGCGTGGCCTTGGCATGTGCCTCGGTGCCGGCCGGTGAATAGTCCTGGTATTCCGTCTCGTGCCCCGGCAACCCCAGCGTTGTGGCGAAGCTGGGATTGAGTTCGATCAGCTTGTCTGTGTAGGCATCGGCGACGGCGTCAATGGCGGACTTGGGCCGTGCAGGGGTGTTTGCAGTAGTCACCCCCAGAGCCTAACCGTCACCACCGTCACGTGAAAGGGTTGCTGAACGTGCGTCGGGAATCAGCCGCGGCTGCGCCGCCAGGCGCCGGGACCCGGGGTGGGGTCGAGGCGCAACTGCTGGCGGCGCACCCAGTGGCGCACGTTTGGTTTTGAAGGCGCCGGGGCCTGGGGTACTCCAACGGAAGCGACGACGGCGGCCAGCGCCGCGAGCTCTTCGGGCGTGGGGTCTCCCTTGACCACGGAGAACATGGGCAGCACCGGCTCGCTGGCCGGTACCGGGTTCTGTGCCGCGCTCACAGCGGGATGTTCCCGTGCTTCTTGGTGGGCAGGCTGGCGCGCTTGTCCCGGAGAGCGCGCAGTCCACGGATGATCTGCAATCGCGTGTCGGATGGAGCGATCACGGCGTCAACGTATCCCAGTTCGGCGGCCTGGTAGGGGTTGAGCAGTTCTTCCTCGTAGCCCTGGATGATTTCGGCCCGCTTGGCTTCAACATCGCCACCGGCTTCGGCAACGGCGGCGAGGTCACGTCGGTACAGGATGTTGACTGCGCCCTGGGCACCCATGACACCGATCTGCGCCGTGGGCCACGCGAGGTTGAGGTCGGCGCCGAGCTTCTTGGAGCCCATTACGATGTACGCGCCGCCGTAGGCCTTACGGGTGATCACGGTGAGCTTGGGAACAGTTGCCTCTGCGTAGGCGTAGAGGAGCTTGGCACCGCGGCGGATGATGCCCTGGAACTCCTGGTCCTTGCCGGGAAGGAAGCCCGGAACGTCAACCAGGGTGATGATGGGGATGTTGAAGGCGTCGCAGTGGCGGACAAAGCGGGCGGCCTTTTCGGAGGCGGAAATGTCCAGGGTTCCAGCGAACTGCATGGGCTGGTTGGCCACGATGCCCACCGTGTGGCCTTCAACCCTGCCATACCCAATGATCACGTTGGGGGCATACAGGGACTGCATCTCCAGGAAGTGGGCATCGTCCACGATCTGCTCGATGACCTTGCGCATGTCATAGGGCTGGTTGGCGGAGTCCGGGATCAGGCCGTCCAGGGCGAGATCGTCCTCGTCCAGTTCGAGTTCCTGGTCGTGCTCCACCACGGGCGCCTCGGACAGGTTGTTGGACGGGAGGAAGTCCAGCAGTTCACGGACGAACTCGATGGCGTCGGCTTCGTCGGAGGCCAGGTACGTGGACGTTCCTGTGGTGGCGTTGTGCTGGCGCGCACCGCCCAGGGTTTCCATGTCCACGTCTTCGCCGGTGACGGTCTTGATGACGTCTGGTCCGGTGATGAACATGTGGGAGGTCTTGTCCACCATGACCACGTAGTCGGTCAGGGCGGGGGAGTATGCGGCCCCACCGGCGCACGGACCCATGATGAGGGAGATCTGCGGGACCACTCCGGAAGCGTGGACGTTGTTACGGAAGATGTCCGCGAACATGGCCAACGACGCCACGCCTTCCTGGATGCGGGCGCCGCCACCGTCGTTGATGCCCACTACCGGGCAGCCATTGCGGAGGGCGAATTCCTGGACCTTGACGATTTTTTCGCCATTGACCTGGCTCAGGGAACCGCCATAGACACTGAAGTCCTGGCTGTAGATGGCGATCAGGCGGCCGTCCACGGTGCCGTACCCGGAAACCACGCCATCGCCGAGGGGCTTCTTCTTTTCCATGCCGAAGGCGGTGGAGCGGTGCACTGCCAGGGCGTCGAACTCGACGAACGATCCGGGGTCAACCAGCAGGTCGATGCGCTCACGGGCCGTGTTCTTGCCGCGTGCGTGCTGCTTCTCGATCGCTTCAGGGCCCGAAGGCTGTTCAGCCCGTGCCTGGCGGTCGCGGAAGTCTGCAATCTTTCCCGCTGTCGTTGTCAGATCGTGGCTCATCAAGTGTCTCCGGCTCTGTAGCTGATATTCGCTGGCGCAGTCCATTTACGGTAAAAGCTCGTTAAGTAGCTTCCGTACAAAGAACAGGCCTCGCTGGCCAGTCTAGTGACGCCTTTGCCGCGAACCGCTGTAGAAACCCTACAATTTTCCGACGCGAAGCCGAAGAAGCCACTATGTTACCCGTCAGTAACATATCTGGGTTAGAGTGTGTCCATGACTCAAGGCAACGACGCTTCCCAGGTCCCGCAGCACGGCGCATCTCCGTATGCAGCCACCGGTTCCCTGAAGGGCAAAACCATCATCATGTCCGGTGGCAGCCGCGGCATCGGGCTTGCCATTGCCACCAAGGCCGCCCGGGACGGAGCCAATATCGTCCTGCTGGCCAAGACCGGCGAGCCGCACCCGAAGCTGGAAGGCACGGTCTTCACGGCTGCTGAGCAGTTGGTGGCCGCCGGCGGGCAGGCGCTGCCCCTCGTCGGGGACGTCCGCAATGACGATGACGTAGCCGCCGCGGTGAGTGCCGCCGTCGAGCGGTTTGGAGGCATCGACGTCGTCATCAACAACGCCTCGGCGATCGATCTGTCCCGCACTGACGCTGTGGACATGAAACGCTACGACCTCATGCAGGACATCAACGTCCGGGGAACCTTCCTGCTGTCCAAGCTGGCGCTGCCCGCACTGCTGGATTCCGGCAGTGGCCACATCCTGACGCTGTCGCCACCACTGAACTTGGACCCCAAGTGGGCCGGGATGCATCTGGCGTACACCATGGCCAAGTACGGCATGAGCCTGACCACCCTCGGGCTCGCAGAAGAGTTCAAGGACCGCGGCGTGTCCGTCAACTCTCTGTGGCCGTGCACGTTGATCGACACCGCAGCCATCCGGAACATGCCCGGAGGCGGGCAGATGGTGAAGGCTGCCCGGGGCCCCGAGATCATGGCTGATGCCGCCCACGCCATCCTCACCGGCGCCAACCTTTCAGGCGGCACGAAGACGACCGGGAATTTCCATACCGATGAGGACGTCCTGCGGGCGGCGGGTGTTGATGATTTCTCGCCCTACAGCTTGGGCGCTCCCGAAGACCAACTGGTCCGGGACATCTTCCTCTAAGCAGATTCGCAGGCGCCCGGGGCGCTTGCGCGCGTCCCGACTGGATAGGATTCTGCCATGGATGCCGAACAGCCTGATTCCAGCCACCGCCACGACTCCCGGGAGCGTTCTGCGTTGGACCGCGACGCGCTGCTGGCCCCCGAGTTCCTGTCGGCTACGGGCATTTCGCAGCTGAAGATCGTCGACTCCACGGGATCCACCAACCAGGACCTGGTGCGGGCGGTCACAGTGGAACCGAAGAAATGGGCGGACCTGGCTGTCCTGACCGCTGAGCACCAGACGGCCGCCCGCGGGCGCCTGGACCGCCACTGGGAATCCCCGGAACGGTCCGGCGTTTCCGTGTCCATGGTGCTTCGCCCGGTCACCGCCGACGGAATGCCGGTACCAACGCAAAGCTACTCCTGGCTATCGCTGCTGGCGGCGGTGGCACTGCGCGAGGCCTTGCAGGAGGCGGCAGGCATTACGGCGGACATCAAGTGGCCCAACGACGTCCTGGTAAACGGGCGCAAGGTAGCGGGCATCCTCGCCCAGCTGACTTCACCGGGCGACGGTTCAGTTCCTGCCGTCATCCTCGGCGTGGGCCTGAATGTCTCCCTGTCGGAAGATGAACTGCCGGTGCCAACGGCAACGTCGTTGGCCCTGGAAGGAAGCACGACGACGGACCGCACCTCGCTGCTGCAGGCATACCTGAGGCGTTTCGCCCGGCTTTACCGGAGTTTCTGCAATTCGGAAGGGGACCCGTCAGCAGGCCTGGAGGGAGGCCACTCGCTGCACAAGAGGGTCGAATCCGCCATGGTCACCCTGGGCCGGGAGGTCCGCGCCCACCTGCCGGGGGACCATGAACTGGTGGGCCATGCCTCACGGTTGGATGAGCACGGCTCCCTGCTGGTGGTGGACCATGGTGGGCGGGAGCATGTGGTGACGGCAGGAGACGTGGTGCATCTGCGCGCCACAGAAAGCGGTTATGCGTAAGGAACTGCTTCCCGGGGAGCAGGTCATTACCATCACGCGGCAACAGGCCCGCTCCTTGTTTTTTCCTGTGGTGACCTTCATCGTGCTGCCTGCCGTGGCGGCCTATGCCTGCGCATGGATTGTCAAAGGCAATCCGCAGCGGCTCGCCCCGTTCATCACCAGTGAGTGGACCCCGTGGCTGTTGGGTGCGTGCGGCGGGCTGACGGCTCTGGTGCTCCTTGGCTACAGCGTCAAGAGGCTGCTGAAATGGCGGTCGGTCCGCTATATCCTGACCAGCCGCCGGGTGATTGCCAAATACGGGATGTTCAACCGCGCCGACTGGCAGGTGCCGCTGGCCTCGGTACGCAGCGTGGGTGTCCACCAGAACCTGCTCCAACGGTCATTGCGCTCCGGGAATATATCCTTGGATACCGGACCATCCGGTACGGCTGTACTGGCCGACGTGCCGGAAGCCGGAAAATTCCGGGAGTTCGTCCTTGATGCAATGGGCGAACTGCCGAATAGTGAGGTCTTTGAGGGTGAAGTCCTGACGGACTTCGATGAGGTGCCGTGGGAGCTGGGAGAAGGTGGAAGAGATGAGCGTTGAAGGGCAGAAGTCCGGCGAGGACCTGGGCGAAGAGTTCGACGCCGTACCCGAACCTTCCGTGGACGAGGACACCGAGCCTGCGCCAAGCGTCGCCACGGGACCACCGACCGGTGTGATGTCGGCCGAGCGGCTTGCCATCAAAGCGCTCGAGGCGAGGCTCCTCGGCGGCGAACGCAAGCTCCGCCGTCGTGAAGTTGCTGCCGGGGCAGGCGTTTCGGTGCTGTCCGCCCGGAAGCTGTGGCGTGCGCTTGGATTCCCCAATTGGGGCGATGACGATGTTGCCTTCACCGAACGGGACCAGGCAGCGCTGACCACCATCCTGGACCTGGTCCGGGCCGGTCTCCTGACCGAGGAAGCCGCTATCTCGGTCACCCGGTCCATCGGCCAGATGACGGACCGGATGGTGGTGTGGCAGGTTGAAGCCCTGGTGGAGGACATGGTCCAGGAGCAGGGTATTCCGGATGCCGTGGCCCGGAAGCAGCTGGTGAACCAGTTGCCGGCGCTGGTGGATTCCCTTGAGGAAATCCTGGTCTACTCCTACCGCCGTCAGCTCAACGCGGGCGTCCAGCGCCTCGCGGTCCGGGCCGAAGCCGGCCTGCAGGCCAGCGAGGAAGGACGCGAAGGTGACGAGGACGATGCTCCGCTGCCCCTGGCCCGGGCCGTGGGCTTCGCGGACCTCGTGTCCTACACAAGCCTGTCGCGCCGCATGAATGAGAAGACGCTGGCCCAGATGGTGCAGCGCTTCGAGAACAAGTGTGCCGAAATCATCTCTGTGGGTGGTGGCCGCCTGGTCAAGACCGTGGGTGACGAAGTCCTGTACATCGCCGAAACACCGGCCGCAGGGGCGGAAATTTCGCTGGCCCTGGCCCACGCCTTCACCGAAGACGAGATCCTTCCGCAGGCCCGTGTCTCCATGGTGTGGGGCCGCATTCTCTCCCGCTTGGGTGATATCTATGGCCCGACGGTTAACCTGGCGGCCCGCCTCACAAGCCTCGCCCAGCCGGGGACGGTGCTGGTGGACGCCATGACGGCTGCTGCGCTGGGGCAGGATGACCGGTTCGTCCTGGTACCGCAGGCGTCGGAAAACGTCCGTGGTTTTGGCGAAATCCATCCCGTCATGCTGGCCAGGGGCCGGGGCAGGGGCCTGGTCCTGGACTGACAGCGATGCAGGTCACATCTTCGCCAATCGATGGATTAACCCGGTAGGCTTGGTGCTTGTTCGCGTCAAGCCAGCCGCGCGATCCTGTCGGCTGCCGATTTGCATGGGGGATGTGGATGGCTCCGACCATGAGGCCTGCCCAACGGGGGCCCAGGAAACGCCGCACCAAGGCCCTGGCGGTCACGGCTTTCACCGCTGCTGCCGCAGTGCTTGTCACCGGTGCCATCCTGTACCCGGGATTCAAGACCACAGAAGTGGACCTGAACGACGGCGGCGTGTGGGTGGTCAGCAAGTCCAAGAATGCTGCGGGCCGCCTCAACTACCCCTCAAAGTCGCTGGACGGTGCGGTAACGCCTGCCAGTACTGACTTCGACATCCTCCAGCAGGCCGGCGACGTCTTCATCGACGACTCCGGCGGTGCCACCCTCAACCCGGTGAGCGCTGCCAACATGCGCCTCGGGAGCGACCAGAAACTGCCCGGAGCCGCAGAAGTCAGCTTCGGACACAAAGTCCTTGCCGTCACGGACCCGTCCAAAGGCAAAGTCTGGGCTGTCTCACCCACCTCCATCGGTGGTTTCAGCGACGAGTCGGAGCCCCTGTTCGAGCAGTCCCCGGGCATCAAGTCCGTGGTGGGCGTGGACGATGCCATCCACACCCTTGATCCCAGGACCGGAAAGCTCACGGTCACCAAAGTTGATGCCGACGGAAAGCCGGTGGAGTCGCAGGTCCGTACTGACGAGGCACTCAAAGCCGACGGCGACGTCCAGCTCGCCGCTGTCGGCGACAAAGCCGTGCTGCTGAACACGGCAACGGGAACCATCGTCCTTCCCGGCGGCGGCAAGGTCCAGCTGGACAATGCCCGCGAAGCCAAACTGCAGCAGAGCGGTCCTGCGGCGGACGCAGTAGCCATTGCCACCCCGGAAGCCCTGCTCCTGCAGCCACTGGATGGCGGAACGGCGAAAGTGGTGAAAGCAGACGGCCGCGGTGTTCCCGCGGCGCCCGTCCGGCTTGGCCAGTGCACGTACTCGGCGTGGTCCGGCGCCAACAAGTACCTCCGGGAATGCAGTAACGACGCCGACAGCCGCCGCGCGGACGTGCCCAAGGCGAGCGCCTCGCCGTCGTACGTTTTCCGCGTGAACCGCGACCTCGTGGTCCTCAACGACATCAACTCCGGCAACGTGTGGATGGTCAACCAGAACATGCAGCTGGTCAACAACTGGGACGACGTCATTCCGCCCCAGCAGACCTCCGACGACGCCGACCAGGACTCGGCCGACGAAGTCCAGCAAACAGTCCTGCCGGACCGGACCAAACCGAACACGCCCCCTGCGGCGAAGCCGGATGCCTTCGGGATCCGGGCAGGCAAGACCACCATCCTTCCGGTGCTGGACAATGACGCCGATGCCGACGGCGACGTCCTGACGGTGTCCACGGGCGACCGGCTCAGGTCCGGGGCGCTCTCGCAGGTGTATGGGGGTACCGGTTTTCAGATCGCCGTGGCACCGGACACCACCGGCTCAGAGACATTCAAGTACACCGTGGATGATGGCCGGGGCGGAACAGCTGCCGCGGACGTCGATCTCCGGATTGTGCCCCCGGGAGAGAACAGCGCACCTCAGCAGAAACCCAACCGCAATAACACCCTGGTGGTCCAAACCGGCAAAACAGCAAGCCAGTACGTCCTGACGGACTGGCTTGACCCCGACGGTGACGACATCTTTGCCGTTTCGGCTACCAGCAGCGATCCCGCTGACCAGGTCCGGGTGCGGCCTGACGGTTTGCTCTCATTCCAGGACTCCGGAGCGGGACCTGGGCGCAAAACCTTGACGGTCAGTGTTTCGGATGGCACTTTGACCACCGAAGGCCGCATCACCGTGGACGTGCGCGCTCACGGTGCGTTGCCGCCCGTGGCCAACGCCGACCACGTGGTGGCCGTTGCCGGCCAGGACACGGTGATCGCGCCCCTCAAGAACGATTCCGATCCGCAGGGCGGTACGCTGCGCCTGGCCCAGGCGCAGCCGGACGGCCAGTCGACGGCAGTGGTGGGCCCGGACCAGCAGACGTTCACTTTCACCTCGTCCTCGCTGGGCGCCCACTATGTCACCTATATGGTGACCAACGGGCCGGCGAGCGCACAGCAGTTGGTGAGGGTGGATGTCGTTTCGGGCAACAGCGACGGCGCACCGGTGGCCGTGCGGGACGTCGCCCTCCTGCCCAGCGGCGGAAGCGTGGTAGTGGATGTCCTGGGCAATGATTCCGATCCTGCCGGTGGCGTCCTGGTGGTCCAGTCGGTAACAGCTGCCGATGGCTTGCCGGTGAGTGTGGCTGTCCTCAACCACTCCGTGGTGAAGATTACGGACATCCGTGCCCAGGAGCAGTTGTCGCTGAAGTACACGATCTCCAACGGCAAGGCCTCTGCCACGGGCGACATCTCCGTGCAGGTGGTGCCGGCGCCCACCAAGCTCCAGGCGCCGCAGGCAAAACCCGACGAAGTGACGGTACGGGCCGGTGATGTGGTGACCATCCCGGTGGTGGAGAACGACACCGACCCCAACGGCGGTGAGCTGACCCTGGATCCTGTCCTGGCCCAGCTGCCGGATGAGGCCGACGGCCGGATGTTTGTGGCCGGCAACACCCTTCGCTTCATCGCCGGCGGGGAAGCGAAGACCGTCTACGCCATCTACAAGGTCAGCAACGCGTCCGGGCAAACGGACTCGCAACAGGTCACCATCCGGATCCGGGCACGCGATGACGCCACCAACACCCGGCCGGAGCCCAGGAACCTGACGGCGCGGGCAGTGGCCGGCATGACCGTCAAAATTCCGGTTCCGACCGATGGCATCGATGCCGACGGCGACTCGGTCCAGGTCATCGGTATAGACAAGGCGCCCGGACTCGGCACAGCTGTTCTCCGCGACGGCTATCTGGAATACACTGCCGGCGGAAAATCGTTTGGTACGGACACCTTTGGATATCGCGTCAGGGACCGGATTGGTGCCGAAAACACGGGAACGGTGATCGTTGGCATCGCTCCGGCCGAAGCCGACAACCAGAAGCCCATCGCAGTGGACGATGCCATCGACGTCCGTCCCGGACGCCGGGTAGCCGTTGATGCCTTGAAGAACGATTCCGATCCTGACGGTGATCCCATCGGATTGGTGGATTCGTTTGAAGCCAACCCTGAGCTGCAGGTGGAAGCCGTCACCGGAAGGGTGTTGCTGACCGCGCCGGGCGTTGCCGGAACCGACAGTGTCAGTTACCGGATCCAGGACGACAAAAAGGCCGAAGCCAGCGCGGTCATCAGGGTCCAGACCAGCCCCACCGCGCCGCTGCACGCACCTGTCGCGGTGGACGACCGCGTCACCCTCGCCGAGACGTTGGGAAAGACGGCCGTTGATGTTCCGGTACTGAAGAACGATTCCGATCCCGATGGCATTGCCGAGGACCTGAAAATCACCCTGCCGGACGGCAACCCGAATGCGCGGGTGGGAACGTCGGGCAACGTTGTGGTGACGCTGGCGCCCCAGGACCAGTTGATTCCCTACACCGTCACCGACATCGACGGTCAGTCGGCCACAGCGCTCATGTGGATTCCCGGGCAGGGCCTCCAGTACCCCACTCTTTCCACGAATGAAGTGGTGGAGGTCACTGCCGGCCAGCAAGTGACCCTGGCGTTGCAGGACTATGTCAGGGTCAGGGACGGCCGGGCACCGCGGATCACCGTGGCGGACAAAATCAAGGTCCAGGGCGGCGACCCGCAGGACGTCATTGCCGGCGACGGAACGGCGCTCCGCTACGCGGCCCAGGAAGATTACACGGGCCCTGGTTCCGTCACGTTCGAGGTCACGGATGGATCCGGACCCGACGACCCTGAGGGCCTCACGTCCACGCTGACCATCATGACGCGGGTGCTGCCCAATCCGGATGCCAACCACCCGCCCACCTTCAGTGGCGCTGCCATCGATGCTCCCAAGGGCGAGTCAACGGAACTGGAGCTGGCCAACCTGGCCACTGACGTTGACGAACAAGACCAAGGAAAGCTGAAGTTCCAGCTTGACGGGCAGTTGCCCGGCGGGATCGAAGCAAGGATCGAGGGTACCGTCCTGCGGGTCACGCCCGGAAATTCAGTCAACCCGGGAGCCCGGGGGATCATCCCCCTCAGGGTTACCGACGGCCGGTCCGACGCCGTCAAGGCTGCGGTCACCGTCAGCGTTGTCTCATCCAACAGGCCCAAGCCGGCCGCCAATGACGACGCTGTGGACAAGGCCAACGCCGGCGCGTCGGAAACCGTCAACGTCCTGGCCAACGATTTCAACCCCTTCAGTGATGCTCCGCTGAAGATCGAGTCAGCCGTGGTGGAGACGGGCTCGGCCTCCGGCCAGCCTTCCGTTTCCGGTGATTCCGTCACTGTGACCCCTGCCGAGGGGTTCAAGGGTGTCCTCGTGGTGCGGTACACCATTAAGGACAAGACCGATGATCCCGGCCGGCAGGCCGTAGGGCGGATCCGGATCACCGTCCGGGACAAGCCGGACGCCCCATCGGCACCTGTGGCCACGGACGTCCGAAGCCGCACGGCCGTCCTCAAATGGGCGCCGCCGTCGGACAACGGCGCGCCCATCACCAAGTACACGGTCAGGTCCTCAGGCTTCCAGCAGGAGTGCCCCACCACCACGTGTACGTTGACTGGCCTGACCAACAACGTCAAATACGTCTTCACTGTCGTCGCCACCAACGAGGTCGGGGACTCCCAACCGTCGGTGGCTTCGAACGAGATCCGTCCGGACGAAAAGCCGTCGCCGCCTGACGCGCCGACGGTCAAGGCCGGTGACAAGGACCTCGCCGTCACGTGGAGCCCGGCCAAGACCGAGGGCTCGCCGGTGAAGCACTACAACCTGGAAATATCCCCGCCTCCGGCCAACGGAGTTGCGGTTAAAAATGATGTGACGGGCCTGACCTACACCTGGACCGGACTGACCAACGGCGTGAAGTACAAAGTGCGTGCGCAGGCCGTCAACGAGCTCGGTCCATCGGACTGGAGTGTCTACTCCGCCGAAGACCACCCTGCCGGTTTGCCGGGTGCACCCGCGGCGCCGACGACCGCCGTCGTATCCTCTGTCGGAACGCAGAACCAGCTCCGGGCGACGTGGACGGAACCGAACATCAACGGTGACCCGATCAAGAACTACTTCGTCACCATGACCGGCGGCGGCGGAGCGGCCCAGACGCAGACCGTGTCCGGGGATGTTCGTTCGGCGACGTTCAGGGCCGACAACTCCGAGTCGGGCTACACGTTCACGGTCCAGGCGGAGAACAAGGCAGGAAAGGGTGCGGTCAGCGCGCCGTCGGCGCCCCGCCGTGCCACCGGCGAGCTTCGTGCCGTCACCGGGGTCAGTGCAACTCCTGCCAACACCGGCGGCGCCGGGGGACAGGTCACCATCAACTTCAACGTGCTCAACGCTGACCAACGGAACGGTTCAAGCGCCAGCGAGGTCAGTTACACGTACAGGGCCAGCACGGGCCAGAGCGGACCGATCCAGCCGGGCCAGACCGTGGGCGGCTTCGCCAACGGTCAAGCCAGTACCATCACCGTGACGGCCAATTCGTCCGTGGCGCCCAGCTCTCCGCCGAGCGGCGGGGCTTCCGTTACCCCCTACGGGGCGCCGGGAACGCCGTCGGCATCCGGCTCCGGGGGTAGCCTGAACGACCAGTCCGTCACCTTGAGCTGGTCTTCACCGTCTGCGGCCACCAACGACGTCAAGACCACAAAGATCAGCATCAACGGCGGAGCCTGGGAGAGCGTGGCTCCTTCGGGCAGCCGCACCGTCAACACCGGCGGGTGGGAGCAGACCAGCCACATCAACGTGCAGACCTTCAATTCCCTGGGAACTGGCGGTCCGATCGCTTCAGCCAGTGCCACGTCCGGCAGGCAGGGTGTGTGGGAGGGCGTCCTGAACACCGGTGTGGTCAAGAGGTCGTGTACCTACACGCAGGGCGGAAAGAACTACCAGCCCAAGCCGGACTTCACGTGTGACGGAAAGGGCGGCGACCAACCCCCGTGGGAGTACCCCGGCCAAAAAATGGTGGTCAAGTGTTACATCGTCCAGCAGGACGTGGACAATCTCACCTTCACGTGGTGGCGCATCGAAGATGGTTCCTACCGCAACGTAGGCCGCTACATCATCGCAGGTCACACCACGATGGGTGAGCCCAGCGCAGTGGGAGCGCCGCCGTGCTGACCCTGGCGCCGGTCCAAGGCCGGGCAGTTGTCCCCATCGCGCGGCGAGTCCGTGATCCCTTAGGCTGTCAAAGCCAATGGAGAGCCCGCTCCCGGGTTCCCTTGGCGGGCCGCGTGGCGCGTGGGATAGTCTTATGGACTGAAAATTCCGCCGCCGTATGGGGGTACTGCGGAATGACCGGCCGCCGACAGTCGTCGGCGGATCCAGGAGCTGTTGGGGAGCAGCTGTGCGAAAAGGGAATTTTGGGGCTGTGAGATCTTTCTTCGGCAAGCTGGGGCTGAAAAAGCGTCGACATCAAAAGGCCGTATCGGCCGTTGCTGTGACCGTGGCCGGTGGCGTACTCGTCGCCGGTGCCATCCTGTACCCGGGATTCAAGACCACCGAAGTGGATTTGAACGACGGCGGCGTGTGGGTGGTCAGCAAGACCAAGAACGCCGTGGGCCGGTTGAATTACCCGTCGCGGGTCCTGGACGGCGCGGTGACGCCCGCCAGCACCACCTTCGATGTCCTGCAGCATGATGGCAACGTTTTCGTGGATGACGAAACGGGTTCCACCATTAACCAGGTTTCGGCCGCCAACCTGAAACTGGGCGGCGACAAACAGCTGCCGTCGTCGTCGCAAGTGAGCTATGGCACCACAGTCCTGTCCGTCACTGACCCCGCCCGTGGCAAGGTCTGGGCGCTGTCGCCGTCAACGGTCAACGGCTTTGACGAGGAAGGGACCGAACCCGTCCTGACCGGTTCGCAGGGTGTGGTGTCCGCCGTCGGGCACGACAACCGCATCTATACCGCGGACCCCGGCAAAGGTGAGATCACGGTGACGACTGTCGATGCCACGGGGGAGCGCACGGCGTCCGAAGTCACCAAGGTTGACGAACTCAAGGGAGCGGGAGACCTCCAGATCTCCGTGGTCGGGGACAAGCCGGTGGTACTCGATGCCGGTGCCGGAAACCTCTTCCTCCCCGGAGGCCGTCGGCTCCAGCTCCAGGATGCCCGTGAGGCCAAGCTCCAGCAGAGCAGCGAAGACAGCGGCTTCGTTGCCATCGCCACACGCAAGTCCCTCCTCAAACAGCCGCTGGACGGTTCCACTGCCGCTACGGTGGACGCCGATGGGGAAGGTATCCCCGCGGCTCCTGTCCAGGTCAGCAAGTGCGTGCACTCGGCGTGGGCCGGTGCGAACAAGTACGTCCGCGACTGCGACAACGACGCCGACGACAAAAAGAACGATGTCCCGAAGGCCAGTGCGTCGCCCAGCTATGTTTTCCGCGTGAACCGCGATCTCGTGGTCCTCAACGACGTCAACTCCGGCAGCGTGTGGATGGTTAACCAGAACATGCAGCTGGTCAACAACTGGGACGACGTCGTCCCGCCGAAAAACCAATCGGACGACCAGGACCAGGAATCAGCGGACAACAACACCATCAACGTCCTGCCGGACCGTACCAAGCCCAACCGGGCACCGGAAACCAAACCCGATGAATACGGCGTGAGGCCGGGCCGGACCACCATCCTGAGCGTCCTGGACAACGATTCCGACCCCGACGGCGACGTCCTCACCGCTGCGGTCGGTGCCAACGGACCCAAAGCCGGTGCCCTGGAGAACATCTACGGCGGGTCGGCCTTCCAGATCAGGGTTCCCGCTGACGCCAAGCCGGGCACAGAATCCTTCGACTACAACGCTGCCGACGGCCGTGGGCTTTCCGCGGGTGGACGGGTCACACTGAACGTGGTGGCTCCCGAGGACAACAAGCCACCGTTCTTCAAGCGGGCCGAGCCCACCACCATGCTGGTGGAACAGGGCAAGTCCGTCAGCCAGAACATCCTGACCGACTGGATGGACCCGGACGGCGACGACCTCGTCCTGCTCGATGCCAAAGCCGACAATGAGCAGGACCAGGTCAAGGTACGCCGCGACGGCCTGCTGACCTACCAGGATTCCGGTGCAGCTGCCGGCAAGAAGAACGTCACCGTCACCGTCTGGGACGGCCGGGCGACCACCACGGGACGGGTGGTGGTGAACGTGCAGCCACCGGGAGCGCTCGCTCCCGTGGTCAACGCGGACCACGTCACCGCAGTGGTGGGACAGGACCTGGTGATTTCGCCCTTGAAGAACGACGTCGACCCCAACGGCGGCGCACTTCGCGTGGCACACGTGGAGGCGGCCGGCCAAGCCGAATTGGGTCCCGTGACCGACGGCGGGACGTTCACCTTCCGCAGCAACACTCCCGGTCCGGTGTACCTCACCTATATCGCCAGCAACGGCCCACAGAGCAGCCAGGGCCTGATCCGCGTGGACGTTGAATCCGGCAAGGACGCCGGCGCCCCGGTGGCCGTCCATGACGTGGCCCTGTTGCCCGTTGGAGGAAGCGTCCTGGTGGATCCCCTGGCCAACGACTCCGACCCCTCCGGTGGGGTCCTCGTCCTCCAGAACGTGACGGTCCCGCCGGGCTCCAGCGCGTCGGTGAGCGTCATCGACCACAGTGTCCTGCGCGTCACTGATGTCCTGGGCGCCACGGAGCCGTTCACCTTCAGCTACACCATGTCCAATGGCCGCGGTTCGGCCACCGGAACGGTTGGCGTGGTCCCGGTGCCGGCGCCCGCCGTCGTGGAAGCTCCCCAGCCGAAACCGGACGAAGTCAACGTCCGCGTGAACGACGTCGTCACCATACCTGTCCTGGACAACGACACCCATCCGCAGGGCGAGGAACTGTCCGTTGACCCGGAGCTGGCCCAAACCATTGCCGACGAGGACGGCACCGCGTTCATCTCTGAGAACACGCTGCGCTTCATCGCAGGCCCGACGCCCAAGACCGTCAGGGCCATCTACAACGCCGTGGACCCGCAGGGCCAGAAGAGCGCCGCCGCGGTCACCATCCACATCCTTCCGCTGGAAGGTGCTCAGAACTCGCGTCCGCAACCGCAGAACCTGACGGCACGGGTCGTTGCAGGCGGCAGCGTCCGCATCCCGGTCCCGTTGGATGGCATCGATCCCGACGGCGACTCGGTGCAGCTCACCGGCATCGACAGCACGCCCACCATGGGAACCGCGACGGCGGGAAGCAACTTCATCGACTTCGTTGCCGCCGGTGACGGCGCCGGAACCGATACGTTCCGGTACAAGGTGATCGACCGCCAGGGCGCGGTCAACACCGGAACCGTGACGGTCGGCGTCGCGCCCCGCGGCGATGACAACCAGAAGCCGGCGCCGGTGGATGACGAAGTGAAAGTGCGCCCTGGACGCCAGATCGCCGTGGACGCCACTGCGAATGACTCCGACCCGGACGGCGACCTCATCCGGATCCTCAGCGACAGCATCGAGGCTGACGCCGGGCTGGACGCCCACGTCAGCAAGACCAGCGGCCGGATCCTGGTCACCGCACCGGCCACCGAAGGCACGGTCAACGTGCGGTATGCCGTGGCCGATGACCGGGACGCCGTGGGCCAGGCCACCATCCGGGTGATCGTGGACAACGACATCCCGCTCCAGGCCCCGATAGCCCGCGACGACCGCGTGACGTCAGCCCAGACCCTGGGCAAGACGGCAGTGGACGTACCGGTCCTCAAGAACGACGAGGACCCGGACGGTGTGGGGGAGAACCTTAGGATCAGCACCGGCCTGGAGACAGCCCGGCCCGGAACCGACGGCAACGTCGTGGTGGATTTGACGGAGCAGCCGCAACTGGTGCCGTATACCGTGGAAGACGTGGACGGCCAGAAGTCCACGGCCATCATCTGGGTGCCGGGCCTGGGACAGCAGGTTCCTACCCTGGCCAAGGACGACGTCGTGGAACTCGTGTCCGGCCAGTCCGTTACCGTGGACCTGCGTGAGTGGGTCAAGGTCCGTGATGGCCGCTCGCCCCGGCTGACGCAGGCAGACCGGATCAAGCTCATCGGCGCCGACGGCAGCGATCCAATCGCCAACGGGGGAACGGCCGTGAAGTACACAGCCGGCGCGGAATACGTCGGTCCCGGCTCGATCAGCTTCGAAGTAACAGATGGAACGGGGCCGGACGATCCCAACGGGCTGAAGTCCACTTTGAGCATCCGTACCAAGGTGCTTCCGGACCCCAACAAGAACAATCCTCCGACCCTGCTGGGCAGCGAAGTGGAAGTTCCCAAGGGGGACTCTGCCAGCCTGGATCTGGAAAAGCTCACGTCCGATCCCGACGCCGACGACGTGCGGAACATGAAGTACGAGCTCGTTGGCGCTGCCTCCGGCGGCTTCCGGGTCAGCATCGACGGCAAGACCCTCAAGGTCTCTGCCGACGACTCGGTACAGATCGGGCAGGGCAGCACCGTTCAGGTGAAGGCCAAGGATCCCCGCGGCCTGGAAGCAGTCGGCAACTACAAGCTTTCCCTGTCAGCCTCCACCCGCCCCAAGCCCGTGGCCAACGACGACGTGGAACCGGAAGCCCAATCCGGCAAGCCCGTCACGATCAACGTCCTGGCCAATGACTCCAACCCGTTCCCTGACACGCCCTTGAAGATCGTGGCTGCGCAGACCGAGACGGGAAGCGGCAACACGGAAGTGAATGGCGACTCGATCACCGTCACTCCGGCCCCTGGCTTCACCGGCACGTTGGTGACCTCCTACACCGTGGCCGACAAGACGGGGGAGAAGTCGCGGTATGCAACGGCCCGCGTCCGGCTCACTGTCAAGGACAAGCCCGTGGCGCCCACCACGCCACTGGCACAGAGTGTGGGCGACCAAACGGCGCTGCTTACCTGGACTGCTCCTGCCGACAGGGGCTCCCCGATCACCAAGTACACGGTGTACGGGGAGGGCGGTTTCAAGCAGGACTGCCCGGCCAACACGTGCACCTTGACGGGCTTGACGAACAACGTGAAGTACCACTTTGCGGTGACAGCGACCAACGCGATCGGGGAGTCTGACCGCTCGCCGGCCTCCGCCGAGGTCCGCCCCGACGTTAAGCCGGATACTCCCGTTGCGCCAACGTTGAAGTTCGGCGACAAACAGCTGTCCGTCGCGTGGGTGCCTCCGGCCAGCAAGGGCTCGCCCATCAAGTCCTACGATCTGGAAATCTCACCGGCCCCGGCCGGGCAGAACCCTCAGATCCAGAACCTCACCGGTGCCAGCTACACGTGGAGCGGCCTGACCAACGGCGTGGCCTACAAGGTGCGGGTGCTGGCACGGAACGATGCCAAGGATCCCTCCGAGTGGAGCCCGTACTCGGCCGCCGAAACGCCGGCCGGTGTTCCAGCGACGCCGGCCGCGCCCTCCGTCTCGGGGGCAGGCTCCGTGGGTACCCAAAGCCAGCTGAAGGTCAGCTGGGTGGCGCCCAACAACAACGGTGACCCCATATCCGCCTACACGCTGACCACCTACCGGGGCGGCGCCGTCGTGGGTTCCCAAACGGTGGGTGCTACCTCACAGAACGTCACCGTGGACAATGCCGAGGCCAATTACACCTTTACGGTCTCCGCGAAGAACAAGGCCGGGGTCAGCGGGGTGAGCCAGCAATCGGCACCCATCCGCGCTGCGGGCAAGCCGGGAATGGTTGACGCCCCGACCGCGTCCCTCGTGGAAACGAACGCCGACGGCGGGAAGATCCGGGTGGCGTTCAATCCGCTCACTGCTGCCGGGCGCAATGGAGCCACGGCTGCCGAGATCAGTTACAGGTACCGCCTGACCTCCGGGGCAGGAACCGGCGCCATCCCGGCCGGAGGCGGCGTTGTTCCCGCCCCGAACGGCACCGATACCGGTGTTGTCGTGTGGGCGGTCTCCTCGCAAAACGCCACTCCCGGCGATGCGAGTCCCTCATCGAACGTGGTGAACCCCTACGGGCTGGCTTTCGCTCCCACGGTCAGCGGCAGCAAGAGCAGCGGGACAGGCGACAAGACCGTGTCCTGGACCTGGAACCAGCCCAACGGCAACGGCCGTCCCGTGACGGGGTATCAGTACAGCCTGGACGGCGGCGGCTGGGTCGGCACGAACGAGCGAAGCTTCTCCAAGAGCGTTGGCTACAGCGAAACCCACACCCTGCGTGTCCGTGCGATCAGTGGGGGACAGGAAGGCCGGATCGGCAGTGACACCTCGCGCAGCGGGGCCGAACCACCGCCGCCACAGCCCACGTCCTGGACCGTCACCGCCACGCCGGTACGAAGCTGCACGGAGCCCCGCAAGGGCACTGACAGCTTCCGGGCAGGCAACCCGTCGTCCTGTGTTGGCGAAGGCAAGTGGCTCAATGCCGGGGCTTCGGGAGAATCGGACCGCTACCAGGTCTGGTACAAGACCTCCAACAACCCGTCCGGTATCTGGTACCACCTGACCAGCGGCATGGCGGCAGGTAACTGGATCCGTTGCGATACCACCAACATCGGCTGCAACCCGCCGAACGGCATGCCGAACCGCTAGCACTGCAACACTTCCCGAACGAAAAACCGGGGCCGGACCAACCGGCCCCGGGTACAGCTTGACCACAAGAAAAGGACCCTGACGCCATGACCATGACAAACGAGCAAGCCGCCTGGTTTGCAGAGACGTTCGAGAAGCTCGTTGCCAACGTCGGCCAGGCGGTCCTTGGCAAGGAACATGTCATCCGCCTGACGTTCACCGCCATGCTGGCCGAGGGCCACGTACTGTTCGAGGACGCACCCGGAACCGGCAAGACGTCATTGGCCCGGGCGCTGGCGGCCACGGTCCAGGGTTCGCACAACCGCATCCAGTTCACGCCGGACCTCCTGCCCTCGGACGTGACCGGTGTGACCATCTATGACCAGAAGACGCAGAAGTTCGAATTCCACAAGGGCCCGGTCTTCAGCAACATCGTGCTCGCGGACGAAATCAACCGTGCCTCGCCCAAGACCCAGTCCGCGCTGCTGGAAGTCATGGAAGAATCCCGGGTCACGGTGGACGGTACCACTTACGACGCCGGACGCCCCTTCATGGTCCTGGCGACCCAGAACCCGATCGAGCAGGCCGGTACCTACCGTCTTCCGGAAGCCCAGCTGGACCGCTTCCTGATCAAGACGTCCATCGGCTACCCGGACCATTCCTCCACGGTGCGCCTGCTGGGCGGCAGCAACCTGAAGGACCGGTCCCGCGAACTGTCCGCAATCATCACCACCCAGGCCGTGGCAGACATGGCGGACCTCGCAGCCACCACGCATGTGGACACCGCTGTGCTGGAATACATCTCCCGGTTGTGTGAAGAAACCCGCAACGCCCCCGAGACCCGGTTGGGCGTGTCCGTCCGTGGCGCCCTCGCCATGGTCCGGGCGGCCAAGGTATGGGCGGCGGGACAGGGCCGCAACTTCGTCCTGCCCGATGATGTGAAGGAACTGGCCCCCGTGGTGTGGACGCACCGCCTGGTGATGGATCCCGAGGCCGAGTTCTCGGGCGCGACTCCCGAGGTGGTATTGGGCCGTGTGTTGGCTGAAGTTGCCGCCCCGCAGCAACGCGCCAGCGCATAGCGCCCAGCGCAGTCATCATTCCCGCACCCGGTTCGAACAAAGGTCCCAACATGTCCTCCAGCACACCCCTGAGCAGGGCTGCTGAGTCGCTCAAGCGCACTGCGTCGGCGCTTGGCGGCAAGATCCGATCCTTGCGCGGTTCCGGCCGGGACGCCCCGGGGACTGCAGGCTCCGGCCGCCGGCGCCCCGGAACGGCGAACACGCCAGGCAAGCTGCATCCCTCCGCCGTGTGGGCCGAAGCCCTGGGCACTGCCGGCGAGTTTGCCGCACCGGCGTGGTCCAAGGTCCGTAGCCTGTGGCTCCGGTTCGTCTGGCCTGTTGTTTCCGTGGTCAGTGTGCTGGGCTGGGTGGTGCTGGCAACGGCGGTCGGATTATGGGTTGCCGGTCAGGCCTGGGGTTGGCAGGAAGCCAAATCGGCCGCCATGGTCGCTTTCCTGCTGTTCCTCCTGGCGGTCATCTTCATTGTCGGGCGCTCGGCCTACGGCGTGGTCCTGGACCTGGCCCGTACCCGCGTGGCCGTAGGGGATGACGCCGTGGGCAGCATCGCCGTGTCCAACGTCTCCACCAGGCCTCTGCTGCCGGCGTCGCTGGAGCTTCCCGTGGGTGCGGCAACGGCCGTCTTCCACCTGCCGCGCATGAAGCCTGCCCAGGTCCATGAGGACCTTTTCACCATCCCCACGGCCCGGCGTGCGGTGATCGTGGTGGGTCCTGTCCGTTCGGTCCGTGCCGATCCGCTGCACCTGCTCCGCCGCCGCGTCCTGTGGACGGAGCCGGTGGACCTGTTCGTGCACCCGCGGACCGCCGCCCTGGGTGGTTCGGCTGCGGGTTTCATCCGCGATCTTGAAGGCATGCCCACCACGGAGCTTTCCAGTGCTGACGTATCCTTCCACGCCCTCCGCGATTACGTTCCCGGGGACGACCGCCGCCACATCCACTGGAAGACAACGGCCCGCACCAACAAACTCATGGTCCGGCAGTTCGAGGAAACCCGGCGTGCCCACCTTGCCATCTCTCTTTCGATCAACACGGACGAATACGATTCCGAATCCGGGTTCGAGCTTGCCATCTCGGTGGCTGCTTCCATTGGACGGCAGGCCATCCGGGAACAACGCGAACTCGACGTCATGACGCAGAAAGGTCCGCTTCGCTGCGAAACGGGCCGCAACCTGCTGGACGATATGACCAGGATCGTCGGGGCCCCGATGCGGAAGACCGCCGTCGACCTCGCCCGGACGCTTGCCGATACCGTTCCCAACGCCTCCGTCGTGTTCTTCGTGGTCGGCAGCCTGGTGACTGCGACCCAGCTGCGCTCGGCAGCGGCGTCCGTTCCGCCGGGTGTGCGCAGCCTTGCCGTCCGTGTCCAACCCGGCGCCGCGCCGTCGAGGGCCAACATCGCGGACCTGACCGTCCTCACCGTAGGGGACCTCGACGACCTCGCCATTGTTTTGAGAAAGGCGGCCGCATGAGCACCGCGCCTTCTGTCCGCCCCCGCAGGTCAGGCGGTCATCCCGACGGCGGCAAACGCGCCGGAGGTGCCCGCGCGGCCAGGCGCACCCCGGCTGGTTCGATCTTCGCCGATGGCCGTCCGCTGTGGCATTTTGCCGCGGACTGCGGTGCCCTGGTGGTCCTGTTGTTCCTCGGAGTCCTGGGTTTCAGCCTGAGCTTCGGTGGAGACCCTTACTACCTTCTGGCCGGAGCAGGCGGCATTGTGCTGGGATTGGGGATCGCCGTCCTCAACGCACATTTGCGCCTCGGCCTGCTCATCACCGTGGCCTTGGCCTTCGGCGCCTACATGCTGTTCGGCTCTGCCCTGGCCGTGCCGGACACCGCCGTCCTGGGCTTCCTGCCCAGCCTGGACTCGCTGCGGACCTTGCTGCTGGGGATCGTGTTCGCGTGGAAGGATATGCTGACCGTAGGTGTCCCCGTGGGCACGGCGAACGGCATGCTCATTGTGCCGTTCCTGAGCTCCCTGCTGATGTCGCTGGCGGCGGGCTTGCTGACATGGCGCCTGAAGAGCCCGTACTGGCCACTCCTGCCCGTGTTGGTGATGTTCGTCACCGGAATCGCCTTCAGCACCAGCGCCGGCTTCCTCACCGTTGAGCGCGGCGTGTCCCTGGCTGTCGTGTCGATTGTGTGGGCGACTTTCCGCCGCGATGCCCTGCGCCAAACGAGCACCAGGACGGTGTCGGCCAACCGGCCGGACTCCGACGCCGGAGCGGCCCGCCGCGGGAAATTGCGGCGCCTCGGAACGGCAGCCGGCGTTATCGCGGTCGCCGTGGGCGTCACAGCGATCGCTTCGCCGTTGGTCACCGCAAGCGACGACCGGAAGGTGCTGCGCAACACGATCGTCCCGCCGTTCGATCCGCGGGACTACATCACGCCGCTGGCGAGCTTCCGGAACTTCGTCAAGGATGAAAAAGACACCACGCTTTTCACGGTCAAGGGTCTGCCCAAGGACGCCCGGGTGCGCCTGGCTGCCCTGGATGCTTTCAACGGCCTGAACTACACCATGGACCCCAACAGCTCCGGCAACTTCAGCAAAGTCGGTGATGCCCGTTCGCTGAACACATTGGCGGATGCCGGAAGTCCGGTGGCCGGCACCAACTACACCCTGCAAATCAGCGTGGAGGACTATCAGGGCTACTTTGTGCCCGGCGGCCGCCACACCACGGGCATGAGCTTCCAGCAGGGTTCGGGTGCGGCTTCGGGTCTGTACTTCAACGCCGGAACTGACACCGCGGTCACCACCCAGGGCCTGTCCAAGGGGGACACCTACACGGTCCAGGTTTCGGATCCCGGCACGCTGGAGCACGGACAGTTGACGCAGTACGACTTTGCCAAGCTCACCCTGCCTGATGCCCAGGAAGTCCCGCCGATCGTAGCTTCGCAGGCCAACGAACTCTCCGCGGATGCGCCGACGGCCATTGACCGCGTCCGGCAGATCGAAGCCCATTTCCAGAAGAGCGGTGCTTTCAGCAACGGCCTGGTGGCTGAAGGACAGTTGCCCAGCCTGCCCGGACACAGCGCCGCCCGCGTAAGGAACCTGCTCTCTGCCAAGCAGATGCTGGGCGACGACGAGCAATACGCAGTGGCCATGTCCTTGATGCTGCGGCACCTCGGCATTCCATCGAGGGTGGTGATGGGGTTCTACCCCGATCCAAAGAGCCCGGAAAACGGTGCCGGCGACATCAAGATCACGGGCAAGGACGTTCACGCCTGGGTCGAGGTGGCCTTCGACCGCGTCGGTTGGGTGGCCTTCGATCCCACCCCGCCCAAGGACAACGTTCCCATTCCTCCGGATCCTGACACCAAGTCCAAGCCCAAACCCCAGGTGCTCCAGCCGCCGCCCCCGCCGCAGGAGCCGGCGGACCTCCCGCCGGATTCCACCCCGGATGCCTTGGACGCCGACGAAAAGAAGGACAACCCCTGGCTGTTCTGGGGTCCGCTGCTGGCCGCCATCGGTGTGGCGCTGATTCCGCTGGGAATTCTCGCGTTGCCGCTGCTGCTGATCCTCCTGCTGAAAGCACGACGCCGGAAGGCGCGTTTCCGTGACGGTCACCCCGCCCAGCGGGTTGGCGGTGGTTGGAACGAGGTTGTCAGCCTGGCGACGGACATGGGAGCCTCGATCGACCCCAAGTCCACACGCCGCGAGTCGGCCACCGTCCTTGCTGACGCTTTCCCCCAGGCAGGAAACACCACCACCCTCCTGGCCCACCGGGCCGATGCCGCAGTCTTCGGTGCCGGCCAGCCCAGCGAGGAGGAGGTCAGGGAGTATTGGAAGATCGTGGATACCTCGCTGGGTGACATCACGGGAAGCGTGGGGTTCTGGAAGCGGCAGCAGGCGCGCTTCTCGCCACGGTCCCTCCTCTCCGATGGCCGGGCCGCATTGAGCCGTCGGGAATACCGCCGCCAAGCCGGCATGAACAAGAAAGACACCAAGGATGAGCAGTGAGGCCGAAGTTTGCCCGGCCTGCAGGCACCAGGTTCCGTCCGGGGCCACATTCTGCACGCATTGCGGGTCGCCGCTGACTAACCGCGGGGCCCGCAAGGAGCGGAACGTCAACCATGCCCGGAGAGCAGCCCGGCCTTTCCCTGACGGGCAGGGCATCCCCGATCCCGGTAGTATCTCGGTAGTGTCGTCGCCGCTCACGGTGATGCCGTCGGGTGCCGGCCACCCGCCGGGCACTTCGGCACGCAGTACAGCAACAGGCGCGCATCAGGGGCCAGGGGGAGGGACCATGACCACAAAGCTCGAACTGGTGCCGGCATCTGCCGGCAAACGGCTGGGCGCGGCAGTGCTGGACTGGGTGGGACCTGTTGCCGTATTGGCTGCCACCTTCGCCATCGGGATTGCGGGCATCACCCAAACCCGCAGGAACGGGTTCATCGTCTACGACACCGGACTCCTGGTGCTGCTGGGCAGCATCGGACTGGCGGTCACCCTGGTTTACATGTTCGTCCTGCTTGCCATGGAAGGACGATCCGGCAACACCATCGGCAACCAGCTGATGGGCATCCGCAGCTCCGACGCCGATGGATATGCACCCGGCGCCGGAGCCGTGTTCGTCCGGGGCCTTATCATCGGCGGCGTCCTGTTGCTGGGGGTCGTGGCCGGGAGCATTTTGTTGGCTGTCGGGCTGCTGGGCCTGGTGCTCTGGATCGCTTTGCCCCTGATGGTGCTGGGTGTGGTGTGGGCTGTCCTGGTGGTGGTTTCCAACGCGTGGGACAGTAACGGGAAGCTCCGTGGCTGGCATGACAAAGCCGCAAAGACGTTGGTTTTCGATGTCCAAGCCGGCAGGAACCCCGTAGCGACAGGCGGCATCCAGGGACCCTACAGTTTTGCTCCCGTCGACCTTCCGCCGGTCAAGCCCGTGGTGTCGCCGGTGCCTTCAGCCTCGGAGTCCCCGGCGATCCTCAATGCCCAGCCTGCCCCGGCGCAGCACCTACCTTCACCTGCGCAGCCCTCCCACGACCCCAACCAGTGGCATCCACCGGCAGCACCGCGCCACACTACGCCGGCACCTGCAACCTTCCAGCCAGCCGCACCTGCACCGGTGACGGTGCATCCGGACGACGATGTGGAGCGCACCCAGTTGCGCCCGGGAACCGCACGTGTCCAGGCTGTGCTGCGGGTCCGTATCGACGACGGGCAGGACGTCCAGCTGGCGGGGAGCGTGCTCCTCGGACGCAATCCTGCTCCGCAGCCCGGGGAGAGCGTTGAACAACTGCTGCCCGTACCGGATCCGGGCCGCTCCATCTCGAAAACGCATTTGCATCTCCGTGTCGACGGAGATGGCATCTGGGTGACGGACCGCAACTCCACCAACGGAACAGCCGTTGCCACGCCCGATGGTATCCAGACCAGGTTGACTCCGGCCGAGCCGGTATTCGTTCGCCCCGGCTCGACGGTTCACTTCGGAGACCGTTCCTTCCACCTAGGACAAGCATGAACTCACAGCCGGCAAGCCCCGCCGACGCCGATGCCGCCGCCGGCGGTACCTCTTTCAGGCTGAGTTACGGTTACGGCACAGACCGCGGCCTGCGGCGCGAGCTGAACGAGGACTCCTTCATCGCCTCGGACCCCGTGTTTGCCGTTGCCGACGGCATGGGCGGGCATGAGGCCGGGGAGATCGCCAGCGGGATCTGTGTCCGTTCGCTGGGGAGCGCGCCGGAACTGGCTGCCGGACTGCGGTCCGCTTCCGCAGCAGACCTGCAGGCGTGCTTGCTGAAGGCGGACTCCGCCATCCGCGGTGCAACCGGCGGGAGGGCGGGAACCACGCTGTCCGGCGTCGTGGTGGTGGAACAGATGGGCGTGCCGTACTGGCTGGTCATGAACATTGGCGATTCGCGGACCTACCGGCTCAGCCAAGGGGAGTTCGCGCAGGTCAGCGTCGACCATTCGGAGGTGCAGGAACTTGTGGATGCAGGCGACATCACGATCGACCAGGCCGCCATCCACCCGCGCCGCCATGTGGTTACCCGGGCTTTGGGCACGGGTGACGAAACCGAGGCCGACTTTTGGTTGCTGCCCATCCAGGAGGGCGACCGCGTGATGGTTTGCTCAGATGGCCTTAATGGGGAACTCACCGATGAGCACTTGTTCCGCATCCTGAGCACGGTCGCCCACCCACAGGACGCGGTGGATGCCCTGATCCAGGCGGCCCTCCGCAGCGGCGGGCGGGACAACGTCACGGTGATTGTGGTGGACGCGAAAAACGTGCTTAACGACGCCGGAATCGCCACCACCGCGCCGCGGCCGGAGAGCGAAACGGACGTTGAAGAGGACACGCTTCCCAGGGCATGGGTGAACGGCGCAGCTGCCGGCGGCAACCAGGAAGGCGGGGAAGAAGGCGTTGATGGCAAGCAGTAACAACGTCCCGGCCATGCGGTATGCGGCCGGTGACTGGTTCGGTGTCATCCGCCGGGGCACAGTAGTAGTGCTGGGCCCGGATACATCGCCAACGCTGCTGGACGCGGTATGGGATCTGCTGTCTTCAGCCCCCGAAGCCCATGAGGTCCTTCATGAGGTCACCAGTGCCTTCGGCGTGTCCCTCAGCAGGATTCCTCCCTTCGGCATCATCGACGCCAAGGACGGGCTCCGGGTGTTCCTCCGCGGTGACCTGGACCTGGCCGTGCAGAACCCTGCGGGGGACCAGGAACTGTCCGGCCGGGACGTCACTACGTGGACCGAACGGCGCCTGCCGGGCCCGGATTCCTACAGCCTGCGCATCGGACCAGCAGCTACGGACGATGCCCCGACAGGTGGCGGCTTGCCCTTGCACGAAGGAGTCGTGCGGCTCGCTTCCCTGGACGTTATCCTCACGCCGCAGGAGGAGGAGACCCAGACACCGGTTCCCCCCGTCGTCGCCGCTGCTCCGGCACAGCCCCATCAGCCCGCTCCGGAAACGCGGATCCATCAGCCCGCTCTGGAAACGCGGATCCATCAGCCCGCTCTGGAAACGCGGGCGGCCTCGGACGAGACGATGATCGGTTACACCGATGCCGATGGCGATGCCGATGCTGCAGTTCATGACGATGCTGCAGGGCACGCCGACGCCGACCTGGGTCTGACCATCGTTCCCGGTCCGGTGGAACCCGTTGATGCCGTGCCGGAAAGCAGCGCCGGGCAACCCGACCCCGAACCCAAGGGATCAGCCGGCGATGCTTCGGTGCAGGATGCCGAGTCAGCTGCCACCAGCACCACCGATCCGATCGTGCCGTCGCTGGAGACCACCACCAACTACGACCACTTGTGGGACAAGACGGTCATGCGGAACATCGAGGACGCGGCAGTCAGGATCGATGCCGATGCCGACGACCACGACGTCCCCGTTCCGGGGTTGCCGGAACCGTCTGCTGCCTCGCCCGCGCAAGAACCGCCCGCACAGGAGCCGCCCACACAGGGACCGGCCGGGCAGGAACCGGCAGCCCGGGAACGGGAAGCCCAGGATCCGGACGCCCAGGCAGCGGCAGCCCCGCCGTCGGGCAATGCGCACGCCGCAGCGTCAGGCCCACCGCCGGACGCAACCGCAGCGTCCAGTGTGGCCGCGCCGGCACTGATCGACTCCGTGCCGTGGCTGCGCAGCAGCAATGCCGCCAGCGTCCCTGCGCCTGAAGCGCCGGTTGTACCGCCACAAGTGCCTCCGCGGGACGCCATCCAGCCACCCGCCGTCGACGATTTCGACCACGACGGCCAAACGGTCATGAAGAGCAGCATCACGGCGGATGCCCCCGCCCCCGCAGGACAAGACCCAGCGACCGCCCTCCCGGGCAACGGGCCCAGCGTCCTGGCACGGGTGTGTTCCCAAGGGCATGCCAATCCGCCCACGTATCCGCAGTGCGCCGCGTGTGGCCTCGGGCTGTCCGGCGATGCAGTCCAGGTTCCACGGCCGCGGCTGGGACGCATGCGCTTGTCCACGGGCGAGCTGATCGACCTTGACCAGTCGCTCATCATTGGCCGCCAGCCATCGGTCTCCAGGGTCCAAGGCGGAACCATGCCCAGGCTGGTCCAGGTCGAGAGCCCGGGCGGAGACATTTCCCGCTCCCACGTCGAGGTCAGGCTGGAGGGCTGGCACGTCATGCTGTGCGACCTGAAAGCAACCAACGGGACCGTCCTGATCAGGGAAGGTCAGGCCCCGCGCCGGCTCGCCCAGAACGAGATGGCCATCCTGCTGGACGGCGACATCGCTGAACTGGGTGACGACATTTCATTGCGTTTCGAGGAGATTCTTTGAGTTCCAAGAGGCCCCCCGCGCCGCCTCCCGCCATTCCCGGATTCACCTACGTCAGCTTGCTGGGATCCGGTGGTTTTTCCGACGTCTTCCTGTACGAACAGGACAGGCCGCGCCGGAAAGTAGCCGTCAAGGTGCTGCTCTCGGACCTGAAGACCGAGGGCGCACGGCGCCGCTTCGAATCCGAAGCGAACCTCATGGCGCAGTTGTCGTCCCACCCCTACATCGTGACGATTTTCGAAGCGGAGATCACTGAAGACGGCCACTCCTACCTGGCCATGGAGTATTGCTCCCGGCCGAGCCTAGACGTCAGGTACCGGCGCCAGCGGTTCAGTGTGGATGAGGTCCTGGCCGTCGGCATCCAGGTGGCTTCCGCCGTCGAAACTGCCCACCGCGCGGGCATCGTGCACCGCGATATCAAGCCCGCCAACATCCTGGTGACGGACTACAACCGGCCTGCCCTTACGGACTTCGGCATCTCCGGCACCATCGGGGCCGACACTGAGGACGACGCCGGCATGTCCATCCCGTGGTCACCCCCGGAACAGTTCCGCGGGGGACCGGTGGACGGAGTCCCCGTGGATATCTGGGCTCTCGGCGCAACGCTGTACACACTGCTGGCCGGGCGTTCGCCCTTTGTCCTGCCGGGCCAGGACAACTCCCAGCGCGAACTCATCGCCAGGATCACCAACTCGCCCCTGCCGCGGCTGGGCCGGGCCGACGTCCCCGAATCACTGGAACTCGTCCTGGCCACGGCCATGGCCAAGTCGCCGGGGTCCCGGTACTCCTCGGCGCACGCCTTCGCACTGGCACTGCAGCGGATCCAGACGGAACTGAACCTTTCCGTCACACCGTTCGAAGTACTGCAGGAACCGGGCCACGGGGATGACCAGCATCCGGACGACAACGTCGAGGAAACGCGCGTCCGCAGCATTGCCTCAATCGACCCCGACGCCGCCGGAACGGCAACCACCGGGTCTGCGCCCACTTTCCCGGCCAGGACCTTCCCGTCCACGCTTCCGGGCCAGGCGCGGCCGGGTGCGTCGCCGCTTACCGGGCCCGCGCCCCTCACCGGGCCGGCGCCCCGCACCGGGCCGGCGCCCCAGCTTCCTCCCGCGGCCTTCCGACCGGAGACAGCCCCCTCGATGCCCCGGTTCGAGACCGGAAACTTCGGGGCAACCGGCCCGGCCGACCAGGAACCGGCGGAGTCAACAGTGCTGCGTGGCTGGCAACCCTCGGGCAAGCACCATGACGTGGACGCCACGGTTGCCCGATCGGCGGTACAGGCCCCGGCAGACGCCGGCGGTGAACCCGCCGTGGCCGACCACAGCAAACGCAACCTGTGGCTTGCCGTGACCGGTGCCGCGGTCCTGGCCGTCGCGATCGTCGTCGGGGTGGTCCTGGGCGGCAATGCCCAACCCAAGGCTGCTCCCAGCGAGACGGTCAGCAAACCGCCGGCCGACGCCATCGGTGATGGCGGGGTTCCCGACGTCGAGGCTTTGGTCGGAACACGTGACCCTGACAAGCCGGACTTCGCTGATTTCCAGTGGAAGAATCCGCAGCCCAAGGAGGGGGACACCTACAAGTGGCGCTACCGGACCGTCCTTCTCACAGAAAGTGAGTACAGCAGTTCGGAAACTGAACCCCGTGCCCGGGCCTGGTTTGGCACCGAGAAGGAGCTTTGCATCCAGGTGATCATTGTCCGGGCTGACGGTACTGCCTCGCCCGGGGGCGAGGGTTCCATCGCCTGCGTGGAGGACTGACGGCCCAATGAAACACATCTACATTCCACTCAGGAGGCACAGATCATGGGGGATCTAGCAATAGATTTCTGTGGCGAATGGTACGAACCATCCGACGAAGACATTTTCAATATCGGCCGTGAAGGCGACCTGGAAGTCGACGACAACCCGTACCTTCACCGGCGTTTCCTGCAGATTGCCCGCTACGACGGCATCTGGTGGCTCAGCAACGTCGGCAGCATGTTGTCGGCGACCATCGCGGACGGCTCCGGCGGCATGCAGGCCTGGCTGGCGCCCGGGGCGCGGATTCCGTTGGTCTTCAGCCACACCAACGTCATCTTCACGGCCGGCCCCACCACGTACGAGTTCGCCGTGCACCTGAAGACACCGTCTTTCCGGCATGAAGCCCGGGACCAGGACCAAGCCGGGGACACCACCATCGGCCCTGTGGTGTTCACCGATTCGCAAAAGGCGTTGATCGTGGCCCTGGCCGAGCCCATGCTACGGCGGGAAGGGACCGGTTTCAGCGCCATCCCGTCCTCTGCCGAGGCAGCCAAACGGCTGGGGTGGGCGCTGACCCGCTTCAACCGCAAACTGGACAACGTGTGCGACAAGCTGGACCGCGTGGGCGTGGTCGGTTTGCGCGGTGGGGCCGGAAAACTGGCCACCAACCGACGAGCACGCCTGGTGGAACATGCCGTCACGTCCCATCTGGTGACACCGGCAGACCTGCACCTCCTTGAGACCATGAGTGGAGCCGACGAAGGATGAAGTTCCGTTTGACCCTGCGCCGGGACCCCGCGGAAGCGAAGGACCTGGCCGTGACCGTGGACGGCCGGGCAACGGTGGCGGACATCGCCACGGAGCTCTGGGTGTCCGACCCCGCACGGAAGGGGACCGAACCGCCGTCGAACCTTTCCATCAGCGTGGACGAGGCGTTCGTCGGCGGAGGGCTGTCCGGGCGCGTGCTCAACCCCGCAGACAACCTGCTCGAGTCCGGTCTGCGGCCCGGTTCCAAGGTGTCGCTGACGCAGGTCAGCGACCAGTTCGCGGACAACCGCAGCAACCGTGGACCCGCGGCCGCCACGTTGCGCGTCATGTCAGGGCCCGACGTCGGACGCGAATTTTCGCTGCCGTTCGGCACCAGCTACATCGGCCGGGACCGGGACGCCGACATCCGCCTCACGGACCCGCTGACGTCCAAGCGCCACGCACGCATCACCGTCGGCGAGACCGTGGAAATAGTGGACACGAACTCCGCCAACGGACTCCTCATGGACGGGCTTCCCGTCACCCGGGCCACCCTCGAATCGTCCGACACCGTGACCTTGGGTGATACGACCGTGGGGGTCGTGGCGCTGTCCAGGAACCACGGTGGCGGCCCGACCTCACCCCTGGTGGACTTCAACCGCTCACCGCGGGTCCTGCCCCGCTTCGAGTCGCCCAAGCGCGTTCCGCCTGCCGGTCCCAAGCGACCGGACCACCAGCCGTTCCCGTACATCATGCTGATTGCGCCGCTCCTCATGGGTGGCGTTCTCTTCGCCGTCACCCAGAACCTTTTGTCCGTGCTGTTCATGGCCATGATGCCGATCTTCATTGTGGGGCACTATGTGGACCACAAGATGCAGAGCAAGCGCCAGGCCAAGGAAGGCCTCAAGCAGTTCCGGGCGGCGATGCTGGCCTTCCGGGAGGACATCGACCGCGAGCAGAACATCGAGCGGGCGGTCCGGTTGCAGGAAGCACCGTCCGTCAGTGACACGGTGGATGCCATCTACAAGCTCGGACCCCTGCTGTGGACCAACCGTCCTGAGCACCAGCAGTTCCTGGGTGTCCGGTTCGGGCTGGGCTCCGCGCCGTCGCGGATCCAGTTCGACGAGCCCGGAGCCAACGACACCGAACCGAAGTACATGAAGGAAATCCAGGAGTGCCTGCAGCAGGTACGGGTCATTGAAGGCGTGCCCATCGTGTCCCAGCTGCGTACGTCCGGCTCGTTCGGCGTGGCGGGGGAGCGTTCCGTGGTTGACGACGTCGCCCGGGGCATGGTCCTGCAGCTCGTCGGCCTTCATTCACCGGCCGAACTGGCGGTGGGCGCCCTGACTTCCGGCCGCTCCCGGGAGCGTTGGGACTGGTTGCAGTGGCTGCCCCACGTGGGCTCGGGCCACAGCCCGTTGTCCGGTGACCACCTGGCTGCAGGTCCCGGGGCCGGTGCTTCGCTGTTGTCCCGCCTGGAGGACCTCGTGGAACAGCGGGAAGCCCTGGCCAAGGAGCCAGGACCCCAGCCCCGGCCCGGTGTGAAGGACGAACACGAGGAACTTCCCGCTCCGGTGGTTCCTGCCGTCCTGGTGGTGGTTGAAGACGACGCTCCCGTTGACCGCGGACGGCTGACGCGCCTGGTGGAACGCGGACCCGATTTTGGCGTGCACGTGATGTGGGTGGCCGCCACCGTGCAGTCCCTGCCGGCCGCCTGCCGCGACTTCCTCTCCGTCGACGGCGACCACGGCACCACCACGGGACAGGTCCGCCTGGGCCGGCACACCTACCCGGTGAGCTGCGAAAGCCTCGACGCCGAACTCGCCACTCAACTGGCCCGCATGATGTCTCCGCTGGTGGACGTTGGGAACCCGCTGGAAGACGACTCCGATCTTCCGCGTGCGGTGTCCTACGCGACGCTGACGGGGAAGGAACTCATGGATAACCCGCAGGCGGTTGCCGAACGGTGGCAGGAGAACAATTCCGTCCACGCAACGGCGGTGGCAAACCGCAAAGACAACGGCAGCCTGCGCGCCCTGGTTGGTTCAAAGGGCGTCGAGCCCTTTTACCTGGACCTCAAGAACGAGGGCCCGCATGCCCTGGTGGGCGGTACTACAGGTGCCGGCAAATCGGAATTCCTGCAGTCCTGGGTCATGGGCATGGCAGCGGCCTACAGCCCGGACAGGGTCAGCTTCCTCTTTGTCGACTACAAGGGCGGGGCCGCTTTTGCGGACTGCGTCAACCTGCCCCACACCGTGGGCCTGGTCACCGACCTTTCACCCCACCTGGTGCGGCGGGCGCTGACCTCGCTCCGCGCCGAACTCCACTACCGTGAACGGTTGCTGAACCGCAAGAAGGCCAAGGACCTCCTGGCGTTGCAGCGGGAAGCGGATCCGGAAGCTCCGCCCTACCTGATCATCATCGTGGACGAATTCGCCGCGCTGGCCACGGAGGTTCCGGAGTTCGTCGACGGCGTGGTGGACGTTGCCGCGCGTGGCCGGTCCCTGGGCCTGCACCTGATCCTGGCCACACAGCGCCCGGCCGGTGTCATCAAAGACAACCTGCGGGCCAACACCAACCTTCGCGTTGCCCTGCGCATGGCCGACGAAGTGGACGCCGTGGACATCCTGGGCGTTCCCACCGCAGCCTATTTCGACCCGTCCATTCCCGGGCGTGGCGCTGCCAAGACAGGTCCTGGGCGGGTCCAAGGCTTCCAGACCGGCTATGCGGGCGGCTGGACCACGGACAAGCCCCAGCGTCCACGGATTGACATCGTGGAGATGGCCTTCGGCTCCGGGGCGTCCTGGGAGCCGCCACCTGCTACCGACGTCGTGGAGGAACCGGCCGGTCCCAATGACATCGCCAGGATGACCGCCAACATCACCCGGGCGGCCGATGCCCTGGGCATTGAACCGCCCAGGAAGCCATGGCTCAACGAGCTCGCCACCACCTACGATTTCTCCAAGCTGCCCAACCCGAGGAGTGACGAAAGGCTCCTCCTGGGCGTGGCGGATAACCCTGCCCACCAGGACCAGCCCACGGTGTTCTACGAGCCGGACAAGGACGGCAACATGGCTGTCTACGGTACGGGCGGCTCGGGTAAGTCGGCTGCGCTGCGGGGGATTGCCATTGCTGCTGCCGTGACACCCCGTGGCGGTCCCGTGCATGTGTACGGAATCGACTGTGGTTCGTCGGGCCTCAAGATGCTCGACGGCCTCCCGCACGTGGGCGAGGTCATCAACGGTGAAGACGTGGAACGTGTTGGCCGGCTCCTGCGCTGGCTCAAGGACATCGCGGACGATCGCGCCGCCCGGTATGCCGAGGTCAGGGCCGCCACCATTGTGGAGTACCGGAAACTCGCCAACCGTCCGGACGAGAAGCGCATCTTTGTCCTGGTGGACGGCATGTCCGCCTTCCGTGAGGGCTACGAGTACAGCAACCTGTCCGCGCTGTGGGACATCTTCCTTCAGTTGGCTACCGATGGACGCCCTCTGGGCATCCATTTGGTGGTGAGCGGTGACCGCACCAACTCCGTGCCGGCGTCCCTCCTGGCCTCCATCCAGAAACGGTTGGTCCTCCGGCTCAGCTCGGAAGACGACTACATGACACTGGACGTGCCCAAGGACGTCCTCACTGCGGCCTCACCCCCGGGCCGTGGGTTGCTGGACGGTTTGGAAGTCCAACTGGCAGTCCTGGGCGGCAACTCCAACCTTGCCCTGCAGGCCCGTGAAGTATCCAAGCTCAGCCAGGCCATGCTGCGCCAGGGCCTGGAACAGGCTCCGCAGATCCAGCGCCTGCCGGACATGGTGGACCTGGATATCCTGCCCGCCGGCTTGTTGGACAACCCGGTGATCGGCGTGGATGACGAGACCCTTGGTCCGGCTTCCATCGCCGCCAAGGGTTCGCTGCTGCTGGCCGGCCCTCCGGGCGCCGGTCGCACCGTGGCCCTGGTCACGCTGGCTTACGCCATGCGGAAGTCGAACCCGCAGACGGACCTGGTCTACATTGGTTCCCGCCGGTCCGCCGTGGCCACGTTGAACATCTGGAGCCGTTCGCTGGTGGGACCGGATGAGGTATCGGACGTCGTGGACGATCTCATCGACAAAGCCACCGATAATCCGGGCAGCATGGCGATCTTCATCGAGGGCCTGACCGAGTTCACGGACACCCTCGCCGAATCCGGCATCGGACGCCTGGTGACGGCGGCGATCCGGGCCGACCAATGGGTGGTGGGCGAATCCGAAACCTCCACCTGGTCCCAGGCATGGTCGCTGGCCCAGCCCTTCAAATCCGGGCGTCGCGGCTTGCTGCTTAACCCCGGGGACGTGGAAGGCGACAGCCTTCTCAATACATCCCTGGGGCGCATCAGCAAGGACTTCATTCCGGGACGTGGCTACATCGTGGGCCGGGGCAAGGTTCGGAAACTCCAAGTGGCCATGCCGCCGGAGAACCGAAGCTAGGATTTGCCTCAGGACGGCCCCGTGTAGGAGGATGCCGGAAACATCCGGACCGCCTAAGCGCCCCAACGCCCCCAGCGAGGTCACGTCCCATGCATGCCACTGTTCTTCCTGCCGCCACGCCGTCCGCCCGGCGCCGCCTGCCTGCCGTTGTTGCGGGAGTGCTTCTTGCAGCAGGAGCGCTGCTGATCCCGCAGGGGGCTGCACAGGCAGCCCCCTGCAACGGGAAGTCAGCCCTGCCCTGCCCCACCCTGTCAGCTCCGTCCGAGCCCACTCCGACGGAGCCGGGCCTGGCGCCCGAGGCAGGCAGGACGAAGCCCGCACCCAAGCCGGAACCCACGCGTGTGCGGGAACCCGCACCGGCACCCGCGTCGCCTGCCCCTGCAGCGCCCGCACCTGCCGTCCAGGCCCCGCAACCGGCTGTTGTCCAGGCTCCGGCAACGGTGGCACCCGAGGTGGTGGCGCCGTCGTCGGCTCCTTCGGTGGGGTCCCCCACGCCGTCGGCAAGCCCCACCTCCACAGCCAGCCCGACGCCGTCCTCGACGCCAACTGCGACGAAGTCCTCCAACTGGAACACCCCGATCGACCAGGGCAAGGAGACACAGGCCGCCGTGATGGCTTCCGGCAGCTTCACCGGCCCCAACATGGTGGGGCTTTTCGGCATCATGGGTGTGGTGCTGCTGGTGGGCCTGGGCGGACTGGCGTTCGCCCTCTGGAGCAGGAACCGTCTGTCGTCCCACTGACTGCCGACATATTGTCGTTGGCGTGCGGCAAGATAGACCTGTGAGCACACGCGAGAAGACAGATCCGGTCGACACCAGCAGCCAGGAACCCGCCGCAGCCGTCGCAGCCCTGGAGGGCGCAACGCCGTCGGAGGCCTTGCGGGACGAGTATGAGCACCTTGCGGACCAGGTCCGCAAATACCGGTATGCCTACTATCAGGAAGACGAGCCGCTCGTTTCCGATGCCGAGTTCGATGAGCTCTACCGCCGCCTGGAAGAACTCGAAGCGCTGCACCCGGAGCTGGTCTCCAATGATTCGCCCACCCAGGAAGTCGGCGGCGAGGTCTCTTCCGCCTTCGCGGCCGTGCAACACCTGCAGCGGATGTACAGCCTGGACGATGTCTTCTCACTTGATGAACTCGAAGCCTGGGTCCGCAAGGCTGAAGCGTCCGCGGCCAAGCTCGGGGACAGCGTTCCACCCATCGCATGGCTGACCGAGTTGAAGATCGACGGCCTGGCCGTGAATCTCTTGTACCGGGACGGCCAGCTGGTCCGTGCCGCCACGCGCGGCGACGGCACTACCGGTGAAGACATCACCCACAACGTCCTCACCATCAAGGAGATCCCGCGCAGGCTCAGCGGCTCCGGGTATCCCTCCGAGGTGGAGATCCGCGGCGAAGTCTTCATCCCTTCAAAAGCATTTGCCGAATTCAACGAGGCGCTGGTGGCAGCAGGCAAGGCGCCGCTGGCGAATCCCCGCAACGCCGCTGCAGGCTCGCTGCGGCAGAAGGACCCTGCGGAAACAGCCAAGCGCCCGCTGAGCATGTTCGTCCACGGCATCGGCGCACGCGAAGGCCTGGACGCCAGGAGCCAGTCCGAAACCTATGCGTTGCTGGCCGGATGGGGACTGCCCGTGAGCCCGTACTTCAAGGTGCTGGATACATATCAAGGCGTCCTGGAATTCATCGCCCACTACGGCGAGCACCGCCATGACCTCCTGCACGAAATCGACGGCATCGTGGTCAAGATCGACGACTTCGCCACCCAGCGCGCCTTGGGTTACACCTCGCGCGTGCCGCGCTGGGCTGCCGCCTACAAGTACCCCCCGGAGGAAGTCCACACCAAGCTGTTGGATATCGCCGTCAACGTGGGCCGGACCGGCCGCGTCACGCCCTTCGGACTGATGGAACCGGTCAAGGTGGCAGGCTCGACCGTGGGCATGGCCACGCTCCACAACCAGGATGTGGTCAAGGCCAAGGGCGTCATGATCGGCGACATCGTGATCCTGCGCAAGGCAGGGGACGTCATCCCGGAGATTGTTGGCCCGGTGCTGGCGCTCAGGGACAAGCAGGATCCGCCGGTGCGTGAGTTCGTGATGCCCACCGAATGTCCCTCCTGCGGCACGCCGCTGGCCCCGGCCAAGGAAAGCGACGTTGATATCCGGTGCCCCAACGCCAAATCGTGCCCGTCGCAGCTGCGTGAGCGCGTGTTCCACGTGGCCAGCCGTGGCGCCTTCGACATTGAGGCATTGGGGTGGGAAGCCGCCGTCGCGCTGACCCAGCCTGCCGAACCGGCAACCCCGCCGCTCACCAGCGAGGCAGCGCTGTTCAGCCTGACCAGGGAAGACCTTGCCAACGTCCTGATCCGGCGGGAAAAGAAGTCCAAGGGTGTGGGCACGGGCCAGTACGAGCTCGTTCCGTACTTCTACACCCGGGGAAGTGCCAAGACCCCGTCCAAGCCCACCGCCACCACGGAAAAACTGTTCGCGGAATTGGAGAAAGCAAAGCAGCAGCCCTTGTGGCGTGTCCTCGTGGCCCTCTCCATCCGGCATGTGGGACCCACGGCATCCCGGGCGTTGGCCACCAACTTCGGCAGCATGGACGCCATCCGGAATGCCACGGAAGAGCAGCTGGCCCATGTGGACGGTGTGGGACCCACCATCGCGGCTGCACTGAAGGAATGGTTTGCCGTGGACTGGCATAACGAGATCGTGGACAGCTGGGCAGCTGCCGGGGTGCGCATGGAGGACGAACGCGACACCGCGACTCCGCGCACCTTGGAAGGCCTCACCATTGTGGTCACCGGTACTTTGCCCAATTTCAGCCGCGACGAAGCCAAGGAAGCCATCATCATCCGCGGTGGGAAGGCATCAGGATCCGTCTCCAAGAACACCAGCTACCTGGTGGCGGGGGAGAGCGCGGGCAGCAAGCTGGACAAGGCGGAGCAGCTGGGCATCCCGGTCCTCGATGAGGACGGATTCCGCGACCTCCTCGCCAACGGGCCAGCCACCCCGGAGGCCGGAGACGATGCCGGCGAGTCCCAACCGGTGGAAGCTGCAGCTGAATGACGGCGCACGGATCCAACGCCGGCCACCAGGCCACGGATGTGCGGGACCTGCTGGCGGTGGCAAAATCTGCCGCCGCTGCCGGCGCTGCGGTTCTGTCCCGCAGATCAGCCGGCGGCACAGGCGGGGAGGAGCTTGGCGTCTCCAACAAGGGCGACGCCGGTGACTGGGTGACCGAATTCGATGTCGCGGCGGAAAACGCGGTCCGTGAGGCCATCACTGCCGCCCGTCCCCGGGACTTCATCACGGGAGAGGAACACGGCACCACCCGGCCGTCGGAGCCATCGGGCTACCGGTGGTCCATTGACCCGCTGGACGGCACCACCAACTTCATCCGGAACATCGCCTACTACGCCACATCGGTAGCCGTGGCGGATTCCGACGGCGTCTGGCTGGCCGGCGTGGTTCACGCCCCTGCGCTGGGCCGGGTGTACTCCGCAGCCAAGGGCCATGGCGCGTGGCTGGACGTTGCCGGACAATCCACGCGCCTCACCGGCCCGGTTCCGGGGCGGACCGGACTCATCCTCGCAACAGGCTTCAGCTACGACCCTGCCACGCGAGGCAGCCAGGTGGCGGGCCTTGCCAGTTTGATGGAGGGCTTCGCGGATGTGCGGCGGCTGGGTTCCGCGGCCCTGGACCTGTGCCTTGTGGCCGATGGAACGTTCGATGCTTTTGGTGAACGCGGCCTGAACGAGCACGACTTCGCCGCGGGTGCGCTGGTTGCCGAGGAAGCCGGGTGCTGGGTCCGCAGGCCCAAGCTGGACAGCCCGCTCGACGGCGGACCCCGCGCCGAGGACCGGTTGGCGGCGTGGACCTGTGCCGCGACGCTGGAACTGTCCGGCCGCTTCCCCGTGTGACCTGTCCATGATCCGCACGCTGGCCATCGCCAATTACCGCTCCATCCGGGACCTCACCCTCGAACTCCATGGCTTGGATGTGGTGACCGGGGCCAACGGCAGCGGCAAGTCGTCGCTGTACCGCGCACTCCGGCTACTGGCCGAGTGCGCCGGGGGTGACAACGGCAACGTGGTGGGGTCGCTGGCCAGGGACGGCGGGCTTCAGTCCACCCTGTGGGCCGGACCGGAATCCATCAGCGAGGCCATGCGGCGCGGGGAAGTTCCCGTCCAGGGGGCCGTCCGCAGGGAAGCGGTCAGCCTCAAGCTGGGCTACTCGGGTGACTCCTTTGGCTACTTGGTCGACCTGGGACTCCCGGTACCGGGCGGTGGGTGGTTTGACCAGGACACTGGCAGGCCCAGGCCCTCCGCGTTCATGCTTGACCCTGAAATTAAGCGCGAGCAGATCTTCTCGGGGCCGGTGGCCAGGCCCGGCTCGCTGCTGGTGGACCGGAAGGGGAGCCTGGCCAGGCTCCGCGATGCCGACGGGCAATGGACAGAGCTCTCGCGCCGCCTGGACACGTTCCAGAGCATGCTGACCGAAGTCTCGGACCAGGACCGGGCCCCGGAAGTGTTGCGGGTCCGGGATTCCGTGCGGTCCTGGCGCTTCTACGACCATTTCCGTACGGACGCCGACGCCCCCGCGCGTCAGGCACAGATAGGCACCCGCACACCCGTGCTCCACCACAGCGGCAAGGACCTCGCCGCGGCCCTCCAAACCCTTCGCGAGGTGGGCTTTGAGCGGAAGCTGGATGCCGCCGTCGAGCACGCCTTTCCCGGCAGCCGGTTGTCGGTGGCGGTGGCCAAAGGCCGTTTCAGCGTTGAGTTGCGGCAACCCGGCATGCTGCGCCCCATGTCTGCTGCCGAGCTGTCGGACGGGACCTTGCGTTTCCTGCTCCTTACCGCGGCGTTGCTGACACCCAGGCCCCCGGAGTTGATGGTGCTGAACGAGCCCGAAACAAGCCTCCATGTGGATCTGATGCCGGCGCTGGCCGGACTCATTGTCCAAGCCAGCGCCAGCAGCCAGATCATTGTGGTCACGCACTCGGAGGCCCTGTTGGCTGCCCTGCGGACCAGTGGCGCCGCCCATGAACACGAGCTTTACAAGGACCTGGGCGAGACCAGGATCAAAGGGCTCGGGTCGCTGGAGGGGCCGCTGTGGTCGTGGCCCAAACGCTGAAGCCCAGACCCTAGAACGCCGAGCCGATGGACGTCAGGCGAGACCCTTCTTTCCCCTCATAGCGGTTTGCGGGGCGTTCCAGGCCGTAGTGTCCGCGCAGGGTCGAGGCAGTGTATTCGGTACGGAACAGGCCTCGCTGCTGGAGGATCGGCACCACCTGGTCCACGAATACTTCCAGTCCCGATGGCAGGACCGGGGGCATGATGTTGAAGCCGTCCGCCGCGCCGGCCACGAACCAGTCCTGGATCGCATCCGCGACCTGCTCGGGGGTGCCGGAGAACGTGCGGTGTCCGCGGCCACCACCCAGGCGGCCGATCAGTTGCCGCACCGTCAGTTGTTCGCGCCGGGCCAACTCCACGATCAGCGTGTAGCGGCTCTTGGCGCCTTCGATGTCGTCCTCGGACGGGAGGTCTGCGGGAAGCTGCCGGTCCAGGGGAAGGTCCTCGGGGGATAACCGGAGTGTCTTGGCCAGTTGTTCCCGGGCGTATTCGGGCTTGATCAGTTCATCGAGTTCCCGTTCCAATTTCAATGCCTCGGCCTCGGTGGAACCGATCACGGGGACGATGCCCGGGAGGATTTTGATGCCCTCAGGATCGCGTCCCACGGCCAGGGTCCGGGCTTTCAAGTCCGAATAGAAGGCCTGTGCATCGGCCAGGGTCTGGTGGGCCGTGAACACTGCCTCTGCGTAGCGGGCGGCCAGCTTGCGTCCATCCTCCGAGGAGCCTGCCTGGACAATCAGCGGGTGGCCTTGCGGTGAGCGCGGAACATTGAGGGGACCGCGGACCCGGAAGTGCTTGCCTTCGTGGTCGATGGTGCGGATGGTCCCGCCGTCACCCCAGACACCTGCTTCCTTGTCCGCCAGGATCGAGTCGTCCTGCCAACTGTCCCAGAGTTTCTGTGCCACCTCGATGAACTCGGCCGCGCGTTCATACCGGACGGCATGGGCGGGCTGGTCGTCCACGCCAAAGTTCCGGGCGGCGTCGGGACCTGCGGTGGTGACGACATTCCAGCCTGCCCGGCCTCCGCTGACCCAGTCCACGGAAGCGAAACGGCGGGCGAGGTTGAAGGGCTCGTTGTAGGTTGTGGACGCTGTGGCAATGAGGCCGATCTTCTCCGTGGCTCCGGCCAGGGCGGTCAGCAGCACGGTGGGCTCCAGCTTCCCGGCAGGGCGGCGCCCCACTTCGCCATACAGGACGGGGGAGTCGGCGAAGAAGATCGAGTCGAGCTTGCCGCGCTCGGCGGTCCTGGCCAGGTGCTGGTAGTGCCCGATCCTCGTCACTGCCAGGGGATCGCTTTCCGGCAGGCGCCAGGAGGCTTCGTGGTGTCCTGTGCTCATCAGGAAGGCATTGAGGTGCAATTGGCGTTCGGGAGCAGCCATGGTTTTCTCCTCGGATTTGTCGGATGGGGTGCTTTGGTGGGGGATTGCCGGGCCGGCGGTGTGGCAACTCAAGCACGCCCGGCGAGGAAGATGCCAGCGCCGGGACACAAGCCTGAAACGGCGGGAAATCCTGCTTCACCCGGCGCAACCGGACTCAACGCAAAGCCATGCAAAGCAACAAGCCGGTACCTCCCGCCGTCGTGGATTTTCGTTAGATGACTGATAGTTCGGTCACGGAAAGCGGTTTTTGGCGCAATCGGCACCGGAGGTGCCACTACCATTGACTGGTGCTTTCGCCGATTACCATCCGCCCCGCCCTGCCCGAAGACTACGACGCCGTTGCCCGCATCACGCTCGATTCGTACGTCACGGCGGGGTACTACGGCAGCGCAGACCACCCGTACCTTCAGGAACTGAAGAACGTCGCCGGCAGGGCAAAGCATGCCGATGTCCTGGTGGCCGAGCGCGACGGCGAAATCATTGGCTCCGTCACGGCCGCACCCGCAGGCGGAGGATTCTCGGACATCGGGCTCGAAGGCGAACTGGAACTGCGCACCCTCGTCGTGGACCCGGCCGTGCAGCGTTCCGGGGCCGGCCGCGCCTTGGTGCAGGCCGTCGTCGAGCAGGCCCGGGCGACCGAAGGAATCGACGCCGTATGCCTCACCACCGGTGCCACGTGGGAGAGCGCCAATGCCCTCTACCAGCGCACCGGCTTCGACCGCGCCCCCGAGCGTGATTGGTTCGTTCCGGGTACCGACATAAAGCTGTTCGTTTACAGGCTTGAGCTTTCCCAGCCTTAAAGTTTTCCTCGGATACACCGGCAACAGGCCGGGAAGCGACAGGAAAGGCGCCGCAATGCGCAAGACGTACGGCTCGGGCTCGGCCTGGGAGCAGACCCTTGGCTACTCACGTGCAGTCCAGGTGGACAACACTCTTTTCATTTCCGCCACGGCGGCTTCCGGACTGGTTGATGGCCAACAGGCGATAGTTGGTGACGACTTCTACTCGCAGACGAAGTACATCCTCGAAAAGCTCGGCGCCGTCCTGGAAGAAGCCGGTTTCTCCTACGAGGACGTTGTCCAGTCCAAGCTGTACCTGACGGACATCAGCAAGTGGGAAGACGCCGGCCGTGCCCACGGTGAGGTGTTCGGGGAGATCCGCCCCACCCTTTCGCTGGTCCACGTCCTGCCGTTCCTCGACCCGCAGATGCTCGTGGAAATCGAACTCGTAGCCCAAAAGCCCGCGTAAGCACCCAACTGGGTCGCATTTGTGCGCGTTTTGAACGCTGAAAACGCGCACAGATGCGACCTACATGGGTTAGCCGGGGATGCCGTAACGGTGTTCCGGGCGGCCCGTGGTTCCGTAGCGTAACTGGATGTCGACGGCGCCATCGTCCGCAAGCGAGGACAGGTACCTTTGCGCCGTGGCCCGGGAGACGCCGACCCGGTCCGCGACTTCGGCCGCCGAATACTGTTCTCCCGGCAGCAGTGACTCCAAAACGGCCGCCTCGGTGGCCGACCGCGGTTTGGCCGACGGCGTGACGTCGCCCGGAATGAGCGCCCGCTTGGCGCGTTCGATGCTCATCTGGTCTACGCTGGCCTGCTGCCCCAGGATCCTGCGGTACCGGGCATAAGACCGCAATTGCTGGGACAGCGACTCGGCGGTAAAGGGCTTGAGCAGGTAACCAAGCGCTCCCCGCCGCAGTGCCACCCTGATGGACCGGGCATCGGAGGCCGCGGTCAGCATCACCGCATCCACGTCCAGTTGGCCCAGCAAATCCAGCCCCGAGCCGTCCGGCAGGTAGACGTCCAGCAGCACCAAATCCGGCCTCAGGCTGTGGATGGCCTGCAGTGCCTGCGATACGGATCCGGCGGGAGCCAGAGCCATGAAGCCCGCCACCGAATCCACGTAGGCCGCGTGCAGCCTGGCCACGTGGAAGTCATCGTCAACGATCAACACCCGCAGGTCCTCAGCCATCGCTCTCCTTTTCCGGCGTTGCGCCGGCTCCGTTGTCCGTGCCGCCCGCTGCCATGACTCCCGGGATGGAGGCCATGAAGACGGCGCCCGGCCCACCTTGTGTGCCCGTGTCCAGGATGCGCACGTCTCCGCCCCGGCGCCGCGCCAATTGTCGCACCAAAGCCAAGCCCAGGCCCTGTCCGGCACCGGCACGCACCGGTGCCTCCGCCGTCGTGAATCCCTCGGCGAAGACCTCATCGGGACCCAATGCGCCCAGTCCGTCACCTGAATCGCCCACCACCAGGTGGAGGGTACCGCCGTTCCCGGTGACGTCATCCAGGAGCTCCACCTCCACCCAGCGCTCCGCGGCGGAACCGGCGACGGCGGCGTTCACGGCGTTGTCGATCAGGTTGCCGAGCACTGTGGTGACATCCTGCGGGTCGGCAACGTGCCCGCGCACCAGCGTCTCCGGACCGATTTTCAACACCACGCCGCGCTCGGACGCTTCCACGCCTTTGGCCCCGATGAAGGCCTGGAGGTAGGTGTCCTGGAGGAGTTCGGCCTGCTCCACGGGGAACTTGAGCGGCCCGGTTGCGGAGATCCTTGCCAGGTACTCCTTGGCCTGCTCATGCTGGCCGATGCTCATGAAACCGGCGATGGTGTGCAGCTGGTTGGCGAACTCGTGCCGCTGGGCACGGAGGGCTGCGGACATGGTGCCCACGGCGTCCAGCTGGCGCGTCAACTGCTGCAACTCGGTGCGGTCGCGGAGCATCACCACCCAGCCGAGGTCTTCTGTGCGGTGCCATGCCTTGCGGGCGCTGGCCACCAGGACGCGGTCTCCGGCCAGTACCTCAACGGCTTCCGCGTCCTGCGCGGCGGGTCGGGTCAGCTCCTTCAACGGGGCAGGAACAGGGGCTGAGTTCCATGCCTGACCGGTGGCGTCCGGCATGTCCAGCAGGCGGGCGGCAGCTGCGTTGAAGACGGAGATCCGGCCGTCGGCGGCGATGCCGATCACGCCCTCGTCCACGCCTTGGAGCACGGCTACCTGGTCGTGGACCAGGGTGCTGATTTCTTCCGGTTCCAGGCCCAGGGCGAGTCGCTGAAGCCGGCGGCGGAGAAGGAACGATGCCAGGACGCCGGCCAGCAGGGCGCCGCCTGCTGTCACCGCGATCGGGATGATGTCGCGGGCCAGGCTCTTGCCGAGCGATTCCACGGAGTAGCCCACGCTCACTTCACCCACGATCGGGCCCTGCCCGTCAGTGCCGCCGGCGCTGCCCGTGCCGGGCGCGTAGACGGGAACTTTCGCCCCCGCGGACGGACCCAGGGTGCCGGTATTTCGGGTGGTGGTTTCCTGGCCGCCCAGTGCAGCGGAGGGGTCGGTGCTCACGCGTTCGCCCAGACGTGCGGGCTCAGGGTGGGCCAGGCGCAACCCGGTCTCGTCCGTGATGACCACGAACAGGGCACCCGTGCGGACCCGGGCTGCCTCGGCGGCCTGTTGCAACGGCCCGGCGGCGAGCACCGATGCCGGGGGAGTGCCTTGCTCCTTGCTGATGTCCTGGACCTGGGCCCGGACGTCGGGATCCGCGGCAACGGTCCTGGCCAGGGTGAGGGCCTGGTTCTCGGCCTCGTTGCCGATCCGCTCGTACACGAGCCAGGCGTGGACGGTGCCGCTGAGGAGGACCACCAACAGGACCACCCCCAACTGCAGCAGGAGTGTTTGGGTGGAGAAGCGCATGCTCACCCGGTTGAACCGCGGCACCCTTGCTCCTTTCCTCCACTTCCATTGAAGCATTGAGCAGAATGCGCAAAACGCTCTCAATGATCACTATTCCCATGAATCGAGCGAAACCCCCACCCGTGACCGGCGCCACTATAGCGTCTGTTGTGCGCATCACACTGAAGTGGCGCCTACAGAGAAGTAAGGAGCAGGCCGTGCTGGTTTTGCTTGGATTCGCAATGATTGCGGTCTTCATGGTCCTGATCATGACCAAAAAGTTGACGCCGGTCCTGGCGCTGATCATCGTCCCTACCGTCTTCGGCCTCTTCGCCGGCGCCGGCCTCGGCATCGGCGACATGGTGATGGACTCGATGAAGTCCATGACGTCCACGGCCGCGCTCCTGATGTTCGCCATCATCTACTTCGGCCTGATGATCGACGTCGGACTTTTCGACCCCCTGGTCAAGTTCATCCTGCGCAAGCTGGGCAACGACCCCGCCAAGGTGGTGCTCGGCACCGCCCTCTTGGCCGCCGCCGTATCCCTGGACGGCGACGGTTCCACCACCTTCATCCTCACCACGGCAGCCATGCTCCCGGTCTATTTGAGGCTGAAGATGAGCCCCGTGGTCCTTACCTGCGTTGCAGGCCTCGCCAACGGCACCATGAACATTCTGCCGTGGGGCGGCCCCACTGCCCGTGCCGCCACAGCCCTGCACCTGGACGTCAACGACGTCTTCCTCCCCATGGTTCCGTCCCTGGTCGCGGGACTTGCGGTGGTCCTCGTCTTCGCCTGGCTGCTCGGCCTCCAAGAGCGCAACCGCCTCCGTGCCACCGCCCCGGAAATCTGGGGTGACGTCGCAGATCCCTCGGACGCGTTCGACGGCGGCACGACCGGCGGCGGGTCCGTCACCGCCGGCTCCGGCAAGGGTGCTTCCGGCTTGGGCCGCACCGCCGGTAAGCCCGGCACCGGTGGAGGTGCCGGCGTCGCGGTCCTCGACCAGGACACCGCTGCGTTGGTGGACGAGCACGATACCGCCATGGCGGACACCGCGCTGGATCCCAACCGGTCCACCCTCCGTCCCAAGCTCTTCTGGTTCAACCTGGGGCTCACGGTGGCCGTCATGGGCGTGCTGATCGCCAACATCGTCCCCCTGCCGTATGTGTTCATGGTCGGCTCCGCGATCGCCCTGCTGGTGAACTTCCCCAAGGTGAAGGACCAGGGTGCCCAGCTGATCGCCCACGCGCCATCGATCGTGGCCGTGGTCAGCATGGTCATGGCTGCTGCAGTCCTCACGGGCGTCCTCAACGGCACCGGCATGGTCAAGGCAATGTCCGAGTGGCTGGTCCAGATCATCCCGTCCGACATGGGACCCTTCATGGCCGTCATCACCGGCCTGTTGAGCATCCCCATGACGTTCTTCATGAGCAACGACGCCTTCTACTTCGGTGTCCTCCCCGTCCTGAGCGAAACCGCCGCCCATTACGGCGTCGGGGCAGCAGACATGGCCCGCGCATCCATCACCGGCCAGCCGTTCCACATGCAAAGCCCCCTGGTGCCTGCCATCCTGCTGCTGGTGTCCCTGGCCAAGGTGGACCTGGGCGACCACCACAAGAAGGTCCTGTGGCGGTCGGCAGCCATCTCCGTGGTCATGCTGGCAGTGGGCATGCTGACCGGAGCGATCGCGATCGGCTGAGCCCCCAGGCGCCGACGGGCAGCAGAGCCGGACATGGTCCGCTCTGCTGCCCCGTTTGGTTCATGGGGACCCCAAGCCAAGTAGACTGGTCCGGAAAACCAATTGAACTTTGCAGGGGAGATCCATGGCTGCGATCAACCGTGACGATGTCGCGCATCTTGCGCGTCTGGCTCACATCGAAATGAGTGACGAAGAACTGGATAGGATGGCGGGCGAGCTTGCTGTCATCGTGGATTCGGTGAAGTCCGTGAGCGAAGCCGCCGGCGACGACGTCCCGGCCACGTCCCACCCGATTCCGTTGAACAACGTGTTCCGCGAGGACGTCGTGGGCCACACGTTCACCGCCGGCCAGGCGTTGTCCGGTGCTCCCGACGCTGCCGAAGACCGCTTCAAGGTCCCCGCGATCCTGGATGAGGACTAACACCATGACTGAGCTGAAGAACGAACTCATCCACCACTCCGCTGCCGGCCTCGCAGCCAAGCTCGCTGCCCGTGAGGTCTCCGCCGTCGAGGTCACGCAGGCGCACCTGGACCGGATCGCCGACGTCGATGGCCACGTCAACGCTTTCCTGCACGTCAATACCGAAGAAGCACTCTCGGTCGCAGCTGAGGTGGACGCAGCCCGGGCCGCAGGTGAAGACCTTCATGCCCTGGCCGGCGTGCCCATCGCCGTGAAGGACCTGATTGTCACCATCGGCCAGCCCACGACTGCCGGCTCGAAGATCCTTGAGGGCTGGCACAGCCCGTACGATGCCACGGTCATCAAGAAGCTGCGCGCCGCGAAGATGCCGATCCTGGGCAAGACCAACCTTGACGAGTTCGCCATGGGGTCTTCCACGGAGCACTCCGCCTACGGCCCTACCCGCAACCCATGGGATCTCGACCGCATTCCGGGCGGATCCGGTGGTGGCTCTGCCGCTGCCGTCGCCGCCTTCGAAGCGCCGCTGGCCCTGGGCACCGACACCGGCGGTTCCATCCGCCAGCCCGGTGCCGTCACCGGAACCGTGGGCATGAAGCCGACGTACGGTGCCGTGTCCCGATACGGCGCGATCGCCATGGCCTCCTCCCTGGACCAGATCGGCCCGGTCTCACGCACCGTGCTGGACTCCGCACTGTTGCAGGAAGTCATCGGCGGGCACGATCCTTTCGACTCAACCTCCCTGACGGATCCCTTCAACAACCTGGTGGAGGCTGCCCGCGTGGGCAACGTCGCCGGACTGAAGATCGGCATCATCAAGGAACTGCACGGCGAGGGGTACCAGGCCGGTGTCGAGAACCGGTTCAAGGAATCCCTGCAGCTGCTCAAGGATGCGGGCGCCGAGATCGTGGAGGTGTCCTGCCCCAACCTCAAATACGCACTGGGTGCCTACTACCTGATCATGCCGTCCGAGGTTTCCAGCAACCTGGCCAAGTTCGACGGCGTCCGCTACGGCCTGCGCGTTCTGCCCACCGACGGTCCCATGACCATTGAACGCGTCATGGCAGCCACCCGCGCCGCCGGCTTCGGCGACGAAGCCAAGCGCCGCATCATCCTGGGCACCTATGCCCTGAGCGCCGGCTACTACGACGCCTACTACGGCTCCGCCCAGAAGGTCCGGACGCTGGTCCAGCGCGACTTCGATGCCGCGTTCGCGCAGGCGGATGTCCTCATTTCGCCGACCTCTCCCACCACTGCGTTCAAGCTTGGCGAGAAGCTGGACGACCCGCTGGCCATGTACCTGAACGACGTCGCCACCATTCCCGCCAACCTGGCAGGCATCCCCGGGCTTTCCTTGCCGGGCGGCCTTGCCGACGAGGACGGCCTGCCTGTGGGCATCCAGCTCCTGGCCCCGGCCCGCGGGGACGCCCGCCTTTACCGGGTTGGTGCCGTGCTCGAATCGATCCTTGAAGACAAGTGGGGCGGTCCCATCCTGGCCCAGGCGCCTGACCTGAAAACCGCAGCCCTTGGCTCTGCAGCCACCACCGCCGGAGGTTCCAACTAATGTCCGTCGACGCAATCGTCAGCTTCGAAGAGGCCATGGAGAAGTACGATCCCGTGCTGGGGTTCGAGGTCCACGTGGAGCTCAACACCAAGACGAAGATGTTCTCCTCCGCCCCCAATGTGTTCGGTGACGAGCCCAACACCAACGTCAACGAGGTCGACCTCGGCATGCCCGGTGTCCTGCCCGTGGTGAACAAGGCGGCAGTTGAGTCGTCCATCAAGATCGGCCTGGCCCTCAACTGCAAGATCGCCGAGTCCTGCCGTTTCGCCCGGAAGAACTACTTCTACCCGGACACTCCCAAGAACTTCCAGACGTCCCAGTACGACGAGCCGATCGCCTATGACGGCTACCTGGACGTAGAACTCGAAGACGGCACGGTGTTCCGCGTGGAAATCGAACGTGCCCACATGGAAGAAGACGCCGGCAAGCTGACCCACATGGGTGGCGCGGCCGGTCGCATCCAGGGTGCCGACTACTCGCTGGTGGACTACAACCGGGCCGGTGTTCCGTTGGTGGAAATCGTAACCAAGCCGATTGAAGGCGCCGGCAGCCGTGCACCGGAACTCGCCAAGGCCTACGTCGCCGCCATCCGCGAGATCGTGAAGAACCTGGGCGTCTCCGATGCCCGCATGGAACGGGGCAACGTCCGTTGCGACGCGAACGTGTCACTGCGCCCGCACGGCCAGGAACGCTTCGGTATCCGCTCCGAGACCAAGAACGTGAACTCGCTGCGCGCCGTGGAGCACGCTGTCCGCTACGAGATCCAGCGGCACGCAGCCGTACTGGACTCGGGGCAGCCGGTAACCCAGGAGACCCGGCACTGGCACGAGGACACCCGGTCCACCACCTCGGGCCGCGCCAAGTCCGACGCCGACGACTACCGCTACTTCCCGGAACCGGACCTGGTCCCCGTGGTTGCATCGCGCGAATGGGTCGAAGAACTCCGTGCCACGTTGCCCGAACCGCCGGCAGAGCGCCGCAAACGCCTCAAGGAAGCCTGGGGTTACTCCGACCTGGAATTCCGCGACGTGGTGAACGCCGGTGTCATGGACTCCATCGAGGAGACCGTAGCCGCGGGTGCCAGCGCCGCCGTGGCGCGCAAGTGGTGGATGGGCGAGATCGTGGGCCGTGCCAAGGTTGCCGATGTTGAGCCGGCCGAGCTCGGTGTCACCCCGCAGACCATCGTGGAGCTGAACAAGCTGGTGGAAGCGGGCAAGATCAACAACAAGATGGCCGGACAGGTCCTTGACGGTGTGCTCGCCGGTGAAGGTACGCCGGAAGAGATCATCGAAAAGCGTGGCCTCGCCGTGGTTTCCGACGACGGTCCGCTCCTTGAAGCGATCGACGCAGCGTTGGCTGCGCAGCCGGATGTCGCGGAGAAGATCCGTGGCGGCAAGATCCAGGCCATCGGCGCCATTGTTGGCGGCGTCATGAAGGCCACGCGTGGCCAGGCCGACGCCGGCCGTGTCAGGGAGCTCATCCTCGAGAAGCTCGGGGTAGAGGGCTAAGACCCCCCTCTCACCCAACTGGGTCGCAGTTGATGCCGTTTTGAGCCCTCAGAACGGCAACAACTGCGACCCACTTTTTGTTGGTCAAGGGGCACAATTAACCCATGGCCACCCTTTCTCCAGGCCTTCGCAAGGCCCTCCTCGCAGGCGGCATCGCCGTCGCCGTGACCGCCGGTGGAACAGCGGCAGTCTGGGCGGGCACCCAGCCCAGCCCGTCGCCGTCGGGCACGTCCGCCTCACCGGGCCCGTCCGAAACCCGGGGCAACGGCAATGCGCCGCCCAAATCCACCGCCAAACGCGGGCAAGCTCTTCATGGCGAGCACGTGGTGAAGGACGCGGACGGAACATTCAGGACGCTTGTTACCCAGCGCGGGACCATCGAGTCGGTCAACTCCACGGACATCACGGTGACGAGTGAGGACGGGTTCACGCAGCGGTACGCCATCACCTCCGACACAAAGATCTCCACGGTTCCCGCCGACACGGTGCGGCCCCGGAACGGACGTGGCAATCCCGGCCTGCCTTCGGCCACTGCAGCCGGGCTGAAGACCGGCGACACCGTGCAGGTCTCCGGAACCAGGAACGGCGGGACTGTCAGCGCCACCAGGATCATCGCCGGAGATCTGGACGCGCTCCGCGGCCAAGGCCATAAACGCGGGCACGGCCCCAAGTAGCTTAGAGAGCCACGGTCCTGAAGCCCAGGTTCCCGCTGGCTGAATCCGGGGTGTTGGAACTGCGGGCCGCCACCCGGTAGCGGTTGCAGTACGAGTCATGGCACAAATAGGAGCCGCCCCGCATCACCCTGCCCCGGCCGATGGTGGGCCCCTGCGGATCGTGGACGGTGCCGGAAGCCAGGCATGTCTGGTAGTACTTCGGCAGGAACCAGTCGCTGCACCACTCCCAGACGTTGCCGCTGGTCTGGTAAAGGCCGTAGCCGTTGGGTTCAAACCAGCGGGCCGGTGCCGTGGTGAGGTAGCCGTCCTCCTGGTCGTTGCGGACGGGAAATTCCCCCTGCCAGATGTTGCAGTGGTGGCGCGCGCTTCCGACGGCGTGCCCGTTGTGGAGGGAATCTCCCCACGGGTAGCGCCGGCCCTCCACGCCGCCGCGTGCTGCGTACTCCCATTCGGCTTCCGTAGGGAGCCGCCGGCCAGCCCATGCACAGTAGGCCAGGGCATCGTCATGGGACACATGGGTCACCGGATGGTCCGGGACTTCGGTCCAGTGCGACAACGGGCCGGCAGGGTGGGCCCAGTTCGCTCCGCGGACATTAAGCCACCAGGGGACGTCGTTGACCCGGTTGAGGATGTCCTGCTCTCGGGCCTTGACCGCCAGATGGAACACGGCAGAGGTCCCGAAGGTCTCTGATTCCGTTCGGTGGCCGGTGGCTTCCACGAACTCCGCGAACTGCTGGTTGGTCACTGTGGTGGCGCTGATGCGGAAGGCCGAAACGGATACAGGATGGACCGGGGCCTCGCCGTCGCCGGCGTTGCCTTCGTTGAAGGCGTCACCCATGGCGAACGTTCCAGCGGGGACAGGGACGTCGTTTGCGCTCACGGAGGCGGAAGGTACGACGCCGGTACCCGCCATGGGGTGGCCGCCCGCCGTGCGCTGTGCCGGCGTCAGCTCCGGCGTCGTACTTTTCCCGGAGCCTGCGCCCGGACTGCAGCAATCTGCCATGTCAATCCTCAGTCTGATTCCGTGCGCTGCCCGCGTGTTCCGCAGCGGTAGCGCACCTCTTTCCGCCATGCGCACCCGATCCACAGCGGGAGCGCACCCCTTTCCACCACGCGCGCCCGTTCCAGTGGGCGCGCCGGGCGGAAACGGGTGCGGTCCCCGCTGCGAGCCCCTGGGGCATGCTGACGAGAATTCTACAGGGGGCAGCACAAAAGTGATGAAAAGTGATTTTTAGAACCAGTTTCAATCATGATCTTGCAAACACACCGCGCCTCCTTTATGGTTTGTTAAACGGTTAACGAGCGTGGTGCGGATCACACTAATGGTTTTCGCCCGGCACACGAGGAGACAGTATGAACTCGACAACGGAACAGGCTCCGGTCGCGCCGGCCGCCGGCCGGGTCGCGGCAGCACAGGGCAATGGTGCCCCGGCGGCCAAGCCGGGAAAACCCGGAGGGGGCGGGCGCAAGGGCAGCAGGATCCCTGCGCAGAGTTTCCGCGCGCGGTTCCGGCGCGACAAGCAGATGCTCCTGATGATGGTGCCGGGCGTGGCATTCCTGCTCGTCTTCTTCTACATCCCCATCCTGGGGAACGTCATTGCTTTCCAGGACTACCAGCCCTACCTGGGGATCGGGGACAGCCTGTTCGTCGGCTGGCAAAACTTCACGGATCTCTTTGCCAACCCGGACTTCATCCATGCGTTCTGGAACACCCTTTACCTGGCCGCGTGGCAGTTGGTCTTCCTCTTCCCGGTACCGCTGGTGCTGGCGCTGATCGTGGACTCACTCATCAGCACGCGGGTGCGGCGGATCTTCCAGAGCATCGCCTACCTTCCACATTTCCTGTCCTGGGTCCTGGTCATCGCCTTCTTCCAGCAGATGCTCGGCGGCGCGGGGTTCGTCAACAACGTGCTCCGGGACTGGGGCATGGAGCCGATCCCGTTCATGACCAACCCGGAAACGTTCCCCGTGCTGGTAGTGGTGCAGATGATCTGGAAGGACGCCGGATGGGCCATGATCATCTTCCTGGCAGCCCTCGCCAGTATTGATGCCTCGCTCTACGAGGCCGCCGCGGCCGACGGCGCAGGGCGCTGGCGCCGCATGTGGCACATCACCCTCCCGGGCCTCCGGCCCGTCATCGTCCTGCTGCTGATCCTGCGCATCGGAGACATCCTCTCCGTGGGCTTCGAGCAGTTCATCCTGCAGCGCGATGCCGTGGGAGCCGGGGCAGCCGAAGTGCTGGACACCTTCACCTATTACACCGGCGTGGTAGGTGGTGGCTGGAGTTCAGGCGCAGCGGCAGGACTTGCCAAAGGCGTCGTCAGCGCGCTGCTGATCTACGGTGCCAACAAACTTGCCCACCGCTTTGGCGAAGACGGAATTTTCGCAAAACAAGCGCGCTGAAGGCCACGCAGGCCCGCAGCTGCCGCACAAGGAGAACTTCATGGCAACAACACTTTTCACCAGGAAACCACGGGAGCTGAGCTACAGCCCCAAGCGTCCGGTATGGAAGGAGCGCCCCTCCGCCCTGTACCAAACAGTCAAGGCGGTGGTCCTGGTGGCCTTCAGCCTGTCCATCCTCACGCCCATCCTGCTGGTGGTCTCCACCTCGCTGGCGGACAACCAGCAGTTGGTGGAGGCCGGTGGGTTTGTCCTGTGGCCCGAACGTCCCACGCTGGAGGCGTACGCCACCATCTTCAAGGGACCCATGGTGCTGCAGTCGCTGGGAGTCAGTGTGCTGGTGACGGCAGTGGGCACCATCCTGGCGCTGTTCGTCACGATCACCATGGCTTACGCCACGAGCCGTTCGGTGCTGTTCGGCCGGCCGGTAGTGCTGGCGGTGCTGTTCACGCTCCTGTTTGCTCCCGGGCTGATCCCGTCCTTCCTCATGATCCGGCAGCTTGGACTGCTGGACTCGTTGTGGTCACTGATCCTGCCGGGCATCTTCGGCGCCTTCAACTTTGTGGTGATGCGGTCGTTCTTCATGAATATCCCCGGTGAACTGATCGAAAGCGCCAGGATCGACGGCGCCAACGACTGGCAGATCCTGTGGCGGATCGTCATGCCGTTGTCCAAGGCCGTGATCGCAGTGGTCGGCCTGTTTTACGCCGTGGGTTTCTGGAACTCCTTCTTCAACGCACTCCTGTACATCAACGACCACAGCAAGTGGCCCATTCAATTGCTCCTGCGCAACTTCGTAGTGCAGGGCAGCGGTGCTGCTGACCAGCTTGGCATCACCACCACACCCCCGCCGCAGTCCATCCAGATGGCCGTGGTGGTGGTGGCGCTGGTGCCAATCCTGATGGTCTACCCGTTCCTCCAAAAGCACTTCGCCAAGGGCGTCATCACCGGCGCCGTCAAGGGCTAGCTCTCCGCACCAACCTCGTCACGATCACCTAAGAACACATCACCAGAAAGGGTCATGCCATGACCAGCACTACCTCAGGACAGGCGGGCTTCAGCCGCCGCGGTTTCCTCGGCCTCGCCGGCCTGGCCGTCACTGCCGTTGGATTGTCCGCATGCGGCAGCGGTGGAGGGGCCGGGAACGGAGGCGCCGCAGCCTCCGCCTCGGTGAAGCTGCCAACCTACAAGGAATTCACCGGCGTGACCCCGGACCTGCCCGGCAATGCCAAGGGTCTCCAGGCCGGATACTTCAAGCTGCCCGAAGCCGTGCAGTCAGTAAAGACCCCGCCCCTCAAGGGCAAAGTCAGCGGCCTGACCGAAACGTTCGACACGATGAGCCCGGGCTTGAAGGACAACCCCTTCTGGCAGCGCCTGAATGCGAAACTCGGCGGCGACCTCGAACTGCAGATCGCCGAGGACATCGGGGATGGCTACCCGGCCAAGTTCGCTACGGTCCTGGCCAGCAATGAGCTGCCGGACATGATGTGGGTTCCGCCCAACCAGGGCATCCCCAACGTCGGGCCCATGCTGGAGGCCAAGTTCCAGGACCTCACGCCCTACCTCTCCGGGGACGCCGTCCTTGAGTACCCCAACCTGGCCGCACTTAAGCCGGATTCCTGGAAGACCGCCGTCGTGAATGGCAAAATCTGGGGTGCTCCCATCCCCAGCACCCCGTTCGGACAGGTCTACGTAGGCAACCACAACGTCTGGGAAGAGGTGGGCGGGTTCGAGGCCGCCTCGGCGGACGAATTCCTGGAGAAGGCCAAGGAGCTGACCCGGCCGGGCGAACAGAAGTACGCCCTGGAGCCTGCCTACATCAACGCCCTCCACATGGTGACCGAATGGTTCGGGGCCCCCAACAGCTGGGCCGTCAACAAGGACCGCACCCTGACGCACCTGTATGAGACCGATGAATACTTGGCCGGCGTGGAGTTCACGGCCAGGATGTTCGCGGCAGGCGTGTTCTACCCCGACTCAAAGGCCGCGGACATCCGTACCAGGGTGGCCAATGGCAGCGTGGCGGCGCAGGTGGTCAGCGGCCCCCACGACATCCGCAGCTACCGTGCTTTGAGCAAGAATACAAAGTTCGACATCCTCATCCCCTTCAGCGCGGATGGCAAGGTCAAGCCGGTATATGACATGGGCTACGGCACCGTGGGATTCACACCGTTCAAGAAGGCCGACGAAGGCAAGATCCGCGAGCTGCTTGCCCTCATCAACTACCTCTCCGCCCCGTTCGGCACGGTGGAGTACATGCAGAAGAACTTCGGCGAGGCCGGCCAGGATTACACGCTGGACGGCAACGGCAACCCGGTACGCACGGAGACCGGCACCACCAACGCCCCGGGGCTGGTTTCGGCCCTGAACATCATGGCCAGCCCTGAAAACGTCATCTTCAATCCCGGCTTTGACGATGACACGCGCTACGTCAACCAGCAGGAACAGAAGCTCCTGGAGATCGCCTGGCGCAACCCCACCAACGGTACCTACTCGGACACCAACGCCAAGGTGGGCGCCAAGATCACCAAGCAGCTCCGGGACAAGGTGGTGGACATCATCACCGGGCGCGCCAAAATCGACGAGCTCAAGGACGCGGTCAAGCGCTGGAAGAGCGAGGGCGGCGACAAGATGCGGGACGAATACCAGGCCGCCTTGGACCCCAACGCGCCGGTGTTCCGGAGCTAGCCCGTGTCAAGGGACTAGCCTCTACACCACGGGTAACGGACACCACATCTTCAACCAGGGGGAACCATGGCAAAAACAAGCAGTACCGGCGTCAGGCCCACCATCCGTATGGTGGCTGAACTTGCCGGCGTCTCCACCGCCACGGTTTCGTATGTGTTGTCGGGCCGCCGCGGTGATGGCGGTCCCGGTGTTTCAGACCCGACGGCGGAAAAGGTCAAGGCAGCTGCGGAGCGGCTCGGGTACCGTCCAAACCAGGCGGCCCGTGCCATCCGCACCGGACGCACCAACACCGTGATCCTCTCGCTGACCATGCTGTCCGATCCATGGTCCCTGTCGGTCATCGAAGCGGTCCAGCGTGCCTCGGAGCCGCTGGGCATCACGCCGATGATCCTCGGCGACGCAGACTGGGTGAAGGTGCTCGGGACGCACAATGCCGATGCGGTGTTCGTGGATGCCGTCCGGGCCGGGGAGCGGGACGCCCTGCGGAAGCTGGCACAGCACGGCACCACCCTGGTGGTCTTTGACGAGGAGCTTGAGGCCGACGGATTCGACGTCATCCGTTCCATCGCCGGGCCGGGTTGTCGGATGGCGGTGGAGCACCTGCTGCACGGCCACCGGAGGGTCGCCTGCCTCACCCCGGCTACTTCGGCGGGGACGTCCGGTGGTACCAGGTACCGCGCCTACGCCGAGGCCTTGGCTGCCGCCGGGATCGCTGAGTGCGGGGATTACGTGGGGCTCTTTGATGGAACCTCGGCCGGGGCATATGCGGCCACCACCCGCCTCCTGGCGCTTCCGGACCGACCCACCGCCATCTACGCCACCACGGACTATGCCGCCGTCAGTGCGATCAACGCCGCCCAACGACTCGGGCTCGCTGTTGGGAAGGACGTAGACATCATCGGCGTCGGCAACACCGTGGAGGGGGAGCGGATGTCACCGTCCCTGAGCACGGTGGGTCCGGTGGACTTCTTCGACAAACTGGCCCACCTGCTCCTGCAGCGGGCCACAGACCAGGGCGGCCCGGAAACACCCACCGTCCTGGACTTCCCCTGGCACCTGTTCGTGCGGGAATCGGCGCCCCATCGCAGCGCCGCCAACAGACACAACTAACAACCAGCAGAAAGAACGTTGTACACCATGGAAAAGGATTTGAAGGTCGGCATCGTAGGTTTCGGCCTGCGCTCAGGGCTGTGGAAGCACGCCCACAAGCCGGGCGAAGGGTCTGAGGTCACGATCGTGTGCGACCTCAGCGAGCGCGGCCGGGCGGATGCCGCCGACCGCATCCCCTCGGCCCGCATCACCGCCGACCTCGAGGAGTTGCTGGCCGCCGGGTTGGACGCCGTCATGGTGCTGACACCCGACAACCAGCATGCCGCCGTCGCTGTCCGCACGCTGAAGGCGGGAATTCCCACGTTCTGCGAGAAGCCGTTGGATGTCACGGTCGAAGCTGCAGATCTTGTCCTGCAGACGGCGTATGAAACAGGGACCCGGCTTTATGTCGGGCACAACATGCGGCACATGCCGGTGGTGGTCCAGATGCGGCAGCTCATCGAGGAGGGCACCATCGGCGAGGTCAAGGCGATCTGGTGCCGCCACTTTGTGGGTCATGGGGGCGATTTCTACTTCAAGGACTGGCATGCCCAACGCGCGAACGTGACCTCTCTGCTGCTGCAGAAAGGTGCCCACGACATCGACGTCATCCATTGGCTGGCCGGCGGTTACACCATGCGCGTCGCCGCGGTGGGGGACCTGGCTGTGTACGGCGGGGTGCCGAACCGCGGCAACAATGACGGCAAACGGATGGGGGATTGGTTCTCCCTGGACAATTGGCCGCCGACAGAGCAGAAGGACCTGGCCGAGGTCATCGATGTGGAGGACATCTCCATGATGAACATGGTCCTGGACAACGGCGTGCTGGCCTCCTACCAGCAGTGCCACTTCACTCCGGACTATTGGCGGAACTACACCATCATCGGCACCAAGGGCCGGATCGAGAACTTCGGCGATGGCCCGGGGGAGACCATCAATGTGTGGACCTCCCGGACGTCCGGGCGCGGGGAGCCTGACCAGGTGATCACCATCCAGGACGGCGATGGCGGGCATGGCGGAGCCGATCCGCGCCTGGTCGAGGAGTTTCTGCGGTTTGCTGCGGAGGGCGGCGCCACCCAGACCAGCCCCGTTGCGGCGCGGCAGGCGGTGGCCGCCGGCATCCTCGCGGCCGAGTCTTTGCGCGGCGATGGCTCCGCCCGGGAGGTGCCGGAGTTGCCCGCCGGATTGGTGGAGTATTTCGACGCCGGCCAGCCCGCCCTGGTCCGCGACTGAACCACCCCCGCGTACCCAACTGGGTCGCAGTTGTGCGCGTTTTGAGCGCTCAAAACGCGCACAAATGCGACCTAGTTGGGTGAGGAGAGCCCGGTCATGACGGTTTGAAGTGACTCGCACACCGTCATGACCGATTTCCGCTTAAGGGTCTCCGGACGGGCCAGGATGTCGATCTTGCGCACCGAGTTCACCCCGGCAAGGGGACGCAGCACCACGCCGGCATCCAGCACCCGCCGCGCGGTGAACCTCGGCAGCAACCCGATCGAACCCCCTGCGGAAACGAGGGCCGCCACCGTTGAATAGTCGTTGATGCGGTGCAGGACTTCCGCCGGGCGTCCGCTGACAGCCACGACGGCGGCCAGCACGTCCGCGGGCGAGTACCCGTCGCGGCTGGTCACCCACGGTTCGTCGACGACGTCGGCAGGCTCGAGTTCGCGCCGGGACGCCAGCGGGTGTCCTGCCGGCAAAGCAATGTCCAGTGGCTCGTCCGCCAACGGGATCACCGCCACCTTGTCTTCCGGCCATGGCGGGCTGTTGTCCATCCTGTGGGCCAGGACAAGATCGTAGCGGGCCACCAACCCCGGGAAATCCTCCTGGGCCACATCCTCATCGGAGAGTCGCAGCAGCGGCGACGCACCGCCGTCGGACGCTTTTTGCGCGCGGAGCAATGCAGCCAAGGGCGCGAACAAGGCCTGGCCGGCGCTGTGGAACGCGCTCACGCTGACAGTCGAGTCCGGAGCTTCGTGGTACGCGCCGATTGCGGCCCGCGCGTCTGCCATGGCATTGACGACGGCGGCACCCGCCTCCGCGAGGACGCGCCCTGCGTCAGTGAGCACCAAGGCGCGGCCTTCCTTGCGGGTCAGCGGCACATCCACGGATTTCTGCAATAGGGCCAATTGCTGCGAAACCGCGGAGGGCGTGACCATGAGGGTCTCCGCCACGGCTTTTACGCTGCCCAGGTCGCCGAGTTCGCGGAGCATCTGCAGCTGATGAATTTCCATTAGCAAATGCTAAATCGTTGATTGAGAAGAATCTAGTTGTGCTAAACCATGCGCGGGTCTTCAATGGACTCAGCAGCAACGAAGCACCCAGCCAGTGAGGAACCCCATGAAGGCTCTCTACAAATCCGGACCCCACGAAGGGTTCGAACTCGTCGATCGGCCCGAGCCCGCAACGGGCCCGTCCGACGTCAAGATCCGGGTCATGACCACCGGCATCTGCGGCACCGATCTCCATATCCAGAGTTGGGATGCCTGGGCCCAAAGCATCATCCAGACTCCGCTCATTGCCGGGCACGAGTTCTACGGAGAAGTGGTGGAAATCGGCGAGGACGTGCGCGATGTCAAGGTCGGCGACCGCGTCTCCGGCGAAGGCCACGTGGTGTGCGGTATATGCCGGAATTGCCGCGCAGGCCGCCGGCAAATGTGCATCCACACGGTTTCCGTGGGCGTGCAGCGCGATGGTGCGTTCGCCGAATACGTCGTGATCCCGGAGACCAACGTCTGGGTCCACCACGACGAATCCGTCACCCCCGAGCTCGGTGCCATTTTCGACCCCTTCGGCAACGCCGTGCACACGGCGCTGAGCTTCCCGCTGGTCGGTGAAGATGTCCTCATCACGGGCGCCGGACCCATCGGCCTCATGGCCATTGCCGTGGCGCGTCACGCAGGGGCACGCAAGATCGCCATCACCGACGTTTCGGCGCCGCGGCTGGAACTGGCCCGTCAACTGGGCGTGGACCTCGCCGTCGACGTGTCCAGGATGCGCGTCCGCGAGGCACAGCAGGAGCTGGGCATGCGCGAAGGCTTCGACATCGGCCTGGAAATGTCGGGACACCCCACGGCGCTGCCTGAGATGATCGACAACATGAACCACGGCGGACGCATCGCCATGCTCGGCCTGCCCAGCCAGTCCATCGACATCGACTGGGGCAAGGTGGTGACCCACATGCTCACGCTCAAGGGCATCTACGGTCGCGAAATGTTCGAAACCTGGTACGCCATGAGCGCCATGCTGTCGTCCAACCCTGTGCTGCACCGCAACATCTCGGCCGTTATCACCGACAAGCTTCCTGCCACCGAGTGGGAGAAGGGCTTCGAGATCGCCCGCAACGGCGTGGGCGGCAAAGTGGTCCTCGACTGGACTGAACTCTAGAACCTTCAGGAGCAATTCAATGTACTCAGCCATCAAAGACCAACTCCAGGGCGAACTCGAGGAGATCCGCAGCGCCGGGCTCTTCAAGACCGAACGCCACATTGATTCCCCGCAGGCAAGCCACATCGCCGCGGGCCAGCTGGGGCAGCCGGCCAACCAGGTACTGAACTTCTGCGCCAACAACTACCTTGGCCTGGCCGACCACCCGGAGATCATCGCCGCCGCCAAGTCCGCCATGGACGAGCGCGGTTTCGGCATGGCTTCCGTCCGTTTCATTTGCGGCACGCAGGACCTGCACCTGGAACTCGAGGCGCGTGTTTCGCAGTTCCTCGGCACCGAGGACACCATCCTTTTCTCCAGCTGCTTCGATGCCAACGGGGGAGTCTTCGAGTCCCTCTTTGGCCCGGACGATGCCATCATCTCGGACTCCCTCAACCACGCTTCGATCATTGACGGCATCCGGTTGAGCAAGGCCAAGCGCTTCCGTTATGCCAACCAGGACATGGCAGACCTCGAAGCCAAGCTCGTTGAGGCCTCGGGTTCGCGGCGCAAGATCATCGTCACCGACGGTGTGTTCTCCATGGACGGTTACCTCGCACCCTTGGAAGCGATCTGCGACCTCGCCGAGAAGCACGACGCCCTGGTCATGGTTGACGACTCCCACGCCGTGGGCTTCATGGGTTCCACTGGTGCCGGGACGCCCGAGCACGCCGGAGTCTCGGATCGCGTGGACATCTACACCGGTACCTTTGGCAAGGCGTTGGGCGGCGCTTCCGGTGGCTATGTTTCCGGCCGCGGCGAGATCGTGGCCATGCTGCGCCAGAAGGCCCGTCCGTATTTGTTCTCCAACTCCCTTGCGCCGGCGATCGTGGCTGCCACTCTTAAGGCCCTGGAACTCGTGCAGGGTTCCGGTGAGCTGCGGACGCGCCTGTTCGAAAACGCTGCCCTGTTCCGTCGCCGGATGAGCGAGGAAGGTTTCGAACTGCTCGACGGCGAGCACGCCATCATCCCGGTCATGTTCGGTGACGCTGTGGTTGCGGCGCGCATTGCCGACGAGATGCTTTCCCATGGCGTCTTCGTCACCGCCTTCAGCTACCCCGTGGTCCCGAAGGGCGCGGCACGGATCCGCGTCCAGCTCTCCGCCGCGCACAGCACGGACGACGTCGAAGCGTGCGTCCAGGCGTTCGTCAAGAGCCGCGACGCCGTCGCCTGACACGGGCAGAACCGATGCTGGACCCCACCACCCACTCTCACCGATAACCCCCATTGGTGCGTCCCTCTCTCACCGATAACCCCCTTTGGCCGAACGCTCTCTCACCGATAACCCCCTTTGGTGCGTCCCTCTCTCACTCCCCTCGGGCAAGTGAGAGAGGGACGCCTAGGAGGGGGTGTTTGGTGAGAGAGGGACGCCTAGGAGGGGGTGTTTGGTGAGAGAGGGACGCCTAGGAGGGGGTTATCGGTGAGAGATGGACGCCTAGGAGGGGGTGTTTGGTGAGAGAGCGTCTGGAAGGATGGAACCATGGCTTCGAATTATGACGTGGTAATCGTTGGCGGTGGGATCGCGGGACTGTCCCTCGCATCAGCCCTGGGGAAAGAGTGCTCAGTCGCCCTGGTGGAAGCCGAGCACACCCTGGCCTTCCACACCTCCTCACGTTCAGCCCGCCAGCTGATTCCCAGCTACGGTCCGCCCGTGGTGCAGGAATTGACTATCCGCACCTTGGAGCTGATGAGGGCAAGAGACGAAAACCTCCCCGAACCGGTCCTGACTCCGCGTGGTTTCATGCTGGTGGGTGACGAAGAAAAGGTCAAAGCAGAAGCCAGTGGCAACATGCACACCATCACGCATGCCGAGGCACTCCAGCTCTGCCCGGTCCTCAAACCGGACTCTTTCACTGCAGCAGGCCTGGACAGTGGATCGTATGGCTGCAACGCACCCTTGTTGCTGGACGACCACCGCAAACGGGCTGAAGCGGCGGGTGTCGACATCTTCACCGGAGCGCGCGTCCACTCCGCACAACGCATCGGCAGCGGCTGGGAGGTGGGCGCCGGCACCGAAGGCTTCCAAACCGGCGTCGTGGTTAACGCCGCGGGCGCGTGGGCAGATGAACTGGCCGTCATCAGCGGCGTCGAGAAATTGGGACTCCAGCCGTACCGCCGGACCGCGGCGATCGTCAATGTCAGAACGCCTCTCGCCCCGCAAACGCCCATGGTCTGCGCCGCGGACGATTCCTTCTACTTCCGGCCCGAAGGCGGCCAGGTGCTGGTGTCGCCGTCCGAGCACGTTCCCAGCGGCGCTGAAGATGCCAGGCCCTACGCCGGAGACGTGGACAAACTCATCGACACCCTCAACACCGTGACCACCCTGGGCATCCACTCGGTGGACCGTTCCTGGACGGGCCTGCGGACCGAAGCCGCGGACGGGATTCCCGTGGTGGGGTTCGACGCCGAGGCCCCCGGCTTCTTTTGGCTGGCCGGCCAGGGCGGTTACGGATTCCAGACGAGTTCCGCCGTGGCAGAACTGGCGGCAGGCCTCATCCTGGGCGAAACAAAAGCCGGCAGTCCGGAATCCCGGACAGCGGAGCAGCTCGCGGCGGTCCGCTGGTCCATCCGGCGCTGAACAATAGGGACATGACACCAGCCAGCACCCTCATCACCAACATCGGCGAATTGATGACCCAGGACCTGGATCATCGGGTCCTGAAAGACGCCGCGATCGTGTTCGAAGGCGAGCGCATCTCCTGGATCGGTTCCAGCGCCGACGCCCCGGCGGCTGATGACAGGATCGACGCCGAGGGCCGCGCCGTCCTGCCGGGCTGGGTGGACTCACATTCCCATCTCGTTTTCGCCGGCGACCGCACCGCGGAGTTCGAGGCACGCATGGCCGGGGAGAGCTACAGTGCTGGCGGCATTGCCGTGACCACGGGCGCCACACGAAGTGTCAGCGACGAGGAGCTGACCCGGCTGGTCAAGGGCCGCGTAGAAGAGGCGCTCGCGCAGGGCACCACATATCTGGAGAGCAAGACCGGATACGGCCTGGACGTGGAGAACGAGGCCCGCAGCGCCCGGATCGCGGCCGAGCTGGTGGATGAGGTCACCTACCTTGGCGCCCACCTCGTCCCCGCTGGGGCAGACCCCGAGGAGTACACGGACCTGGTTTGCGGTGAAATGCTCGACGCCGTCCTGCCGCACGTCCGCTGGGCGGATGTCTTTTGCGAGACCGGTGCCTTCACCGAGGAGCAGTCCCGCAGGGTGCTCAAGGCGGCCCAGGCCGCAGGGCTGGGACTGCGCGTGCACGGCAACCAGTTGGGCGAGGGCCCGGGCGTTGCGTTGGCCGTGGAGTTTGCCGCCGCGAGCGTGGACCACGTGAACTATCTTTCCGAAGCAGACATCAAGGCGCTCGCTGAAACCTGGTCAGGTTGGGACGCCCGGTCAGGCACGGGCGCAAAAGGCACCGTGGCCACGTGCCTGCCCGCCTGCGACCTGTCCACCCGGCAACCCCTGGCCCCTGGCCGGGAGCTGATCGACGCCGGCGTCCAGATCGCGCTCGCCGCGAATTGCAACCCCGGTACCTCCTACACGAGTTCCATGGCGTTTTGCGTGACGACGGCGGTCCTCCAGATGCGCTTGAGCGTCCACGAGGCCGTCCGGGCGGCGACGTACGGCGGCGCGTTGGCGTTGGGCCGGGAGTCAGGGAACGACGTCGACGGCGAACGGGCGGTGGGCTCGCTCGCCGTCGGTCATCGCGCGGACCTGCATATGCTCAAGGCGCCCTCAGCGACGCACCTGGCCTACCGGCCGGGAATTCCGCTCACGCACTCGGTGTGGCGGGCCGGCCGGCAGGCTTTCTAGGAGCGGGGCCTCAGCCTAAGAACAGGTGAACCTGGCGTCCGCCCAGTCGGCGTGGTCGTTGCCATTGCCGTCACCGGAATCGTTGGCGACGAGTTCCACGTACTGGGCTCCGGTGACATCCACCGTCAGGGGGAGGGGAGCGCTGGTGGGTCCAAGCACCGGTGTGGTTGCCTTGGCTGTACCGTCGGCCACCACCGAGAATTTGACGCTGCCCCGCGTTGGCTGGGCGTCGTCGATTCCAACGGTGGCATTGAAGGTGCTGCAACGGCCGCCGAGGAAGTAGCGGACGGTGCCGTTGGCGTGGGCGCCGAGACCTTTGGCAAAGACGGTGCCGTTCAAGGTGAGCGGCGTGCCGTCACCGGCTCCGGTTCCTCCATTGGACATGTCCTTCTCCACTGGTCCCCAGCCGTTCGTGGCACTCACCCAGGGGTGGTCGCTCGCGTAGACGGTGGCCTGCGGTGGTTTGGGCAGTGTCCGGACGCTGGCCGTGGTGCTGATGGTGCGGCTGCCTGCGGGTTCCGTGGTGGTGGTGTACTTTGCCGTCGCTGTGATGGGGTAGTCACCGTCGGCTGAAGCGGGTGCGGTGACCTTCCACGTGGTGGTGAGGCGGCCACCGGCTGGCAGGTCCCCGGCAGTGGACGGGGTGGCCGGGCTCGCTGTCCATCCTTCGGGCAAGGCGAGTTCCACGGCCAAATCCTTGATGGCCGCAGGCTCATCGGACACGAACGTCGTCACGAAATCCTGGGCCTGGCCCTGCTGGATGACGTCGCCCTGGAGGGCAGCCGTGAGCTGGGCGCATGCCGGGACGGCATCTGAGGCGCCGAGGTCCTCCACCAGGAGGTTGTCCAGGGTGAAGTCGGAGCCGTTGGCGCTGCCGGTCCTTTGCAGCCCGACGAAATAGTCTCCGCAGAAGCCCGTATCGAAGACCTGCTCGAACCGCGTGGTGGAGGTCTTGGTGTCAATCGGCTGGCTGCCTGTTACCGCAGGGCCTGCCGCGGAGTCATAACCCGAAACCCAGGCGTACTGCCCGGCCTTGGAGTTCTGGTAGTCGAACGAGACCTTGTACTTGTGACCGGCCTTGAACGGAACTGTCGCCTCGGTAGTGCGGTACACCATGCCGGGTCCTCCATTGGGAGCGCGGTTTTCGTCGTGGGCGATCAAGGACCACCGACCGTCCAGGACTTCGTCGATCACGTTGGTGTGCCAGCCCTTCTGGGTGAAGGGTTCGTTGCGTTCGGTGATGTGCGTCCGGGGATCGGTGGACCCTCCGGCGTTGCCCTTCACGAATGGTCCCCAACCCTGATCCACGTTTTCGAAGTCTTCGCTGAGCACGCCGGTGGTGGCCACGCGGGAGGTTTTCACCGCCCGGAAGTCATCCACGCGCACAGTGGCGTCGCCGTCGTCCGCTGTGAGGGTGACAGTTGCCTTGGTGTCGTTGCGCGGCACGTCCACCAGCACACGGACCCTTTGGAAGGCCGTGCCGTGCTTTTCGTCGCCGGCGACGAAGTTTTCGGCGTTCGAGGAATCGATGGTGGTGCTTTCGGTCTTGCCATCGACAGTGACGGAGAGGGAGGTGGGCCGCGTTTTGCCCGGCTGGATTTCCAGCCACGCACTCACTGACTGGGTTCCGGCGTCGAGCTTTACGTCCTGGCTGATCGACGACGGCGACGCGCCCAATTGTGCGTAGCGGCGGCCCTTGTCGTCACGCACCTGGGTGACGGTTCCGGTGGGGTTCCAGGCGGTGAGGTCGGCTCCGTTGAAGCCGGGATCGTTGAACGAAGTTCCGGAACCGAAGGAAGCGTTCTTGGGAAGCGCGTTGTTCTTCGCCGTCAGCACGTAGGGCTGCTTGGCGTCGGCGGTGACGGTCACCTGTCCGTTGACCACGGGGACGTCGGCCACCTTCACCCGTCCGTTGTCCGTCAGCTTGAACAGTTCCAGGGACTTGGCGTTGGCAAAGTCCTTGGTCAGTGTCCACGTGCTGGAGCCGCCCGTGGGATTGTAGTGGTACATCTTGTCCAAGGTGTTGTTCTCCTTGGAGGACCACGGCAGGAGATAGGAACCGCCGGAGAGGACGGAGGCTCCACCCACGGTGATGTTGCGGGCTTCAGCGGTATTCCCGGTGACCGCCACGCCATCAGTGAGGTCGATGCGGTCCGCGGTCCACTTGGTGATCGGGTGGTGCTGGAGGAACTTGGCCGGCAGGTTGGCGGTCCAGATGTTCTCGCTGAACGCGTTGAAGTCGTTCTGGCCGGTCCAGCCTTCGAACTCGACGATGTGGCTTACCCCGAGCTTGGGATCGGGGTTCCAGACGTCGGACTGGCTGTTGTTGATGAACCGGAGGATCTGGGAGTTGATGCCCTTGTTGGTGGAACCGCCGTACTTCTCGTCGTTGGCCCAGTGCGACCACGTGTTGTTCCGGGACAGGTGGTCAGCCCACTCGGAACCTACGCGGAAGCCGTTCTTGACCAGTTCCTGCTGCAGGCGTTCGGCCAGCCAGCCGTACTCGTAGTAGACATCGACGTACACGAAATCCAGGTTCTTGTCCGTGGCCTCGCGCAGTTCCTTGATGCGCTGGGCCAGCTTGCCCGAGTTAATGTCGTGCCTTTGGTTGATGTAGTAGGACTGGTCCAGCCAGTTCCACCCGAGGGCCTTGTCCGCCCTGAGCAGGTCTTCGCTGAAGGACTTGGCCTCGGGGTAGATCTCGGTGGCGTTGATGTGGACACCGAAGCTGGCGTTCCAGTCCTTGCCCTCCTTGACCAGTGTGTTGAGGTCTTCCAGGCCGCCGGCACGGGTGTTGAAGTTGTCACCGTAATCGGTGTTGGCAGAGTCGTGGCCCTCGCTGGTGTAGCCCTTGAGCATGGCAACCTGCCCCAGCCCGTCGGTGGCCAGGGAAATCCGCTTGACGTCGTCCAGCGTGCGGAGGAAGGGGTGGGTGGCCTGGGAGGCGAAATTGAAGGGAATGTGGGTGACCACATTGTCCGGGGTCTGTTCGCCTTTGTTGGCGCTGACCTGGATGGAGCGCATGGCGATGGCGGCGTCCTGCCAGTCGACGATGCCGTCAGAGTTGGCGTCGGGGGTGATGGCCACGCGCGTCCACGGCAGTTCCTCCGTGGTGCCCGATCCCTCGGCACGGTAAAGCCACTGGCCGCTCGCGATTCCCATGGAGACTCCGCCGGTCCCGTTGGACACCGCCTGGCGCCAGAACCGGCCGCGGTCCTTGGAACCCGGTCCTGACGAGGTGTCATAGAGGGCATTGGATTCCAACGCGGCCCCCAGCGCGGAGGTGTTGGCCAGTGCGTACGCAGAGCTCTTGGCTGCTGTATCCACGGGGGTAGAGGCGGTGATGGGCGTGAACTCGTCGCCGGTGACGCTGCGGTCCACGGACAGGTTGGCCGTGGAGACCTGGGCCCCGGGCTGCGTGGAATCCACGGTGACGAGGTTGAGGCGGGGGAGCTGCAGGGTCTTGACCAGGAATTCCGGGGAATCCTTGATCTCGGTGACGTTGAACGAGACCACATTCTTCTTCACGGACAGCCGGGCCTTGATGGTGGCGTTTCCAAACGTGGGCACGGTGAGGACGTAGTCGATCGTGTCCTTGCCGGACGTCGTGGATGTCCCCTCAACCTCGTATTCGGTGCCGTTGATGGTGATGGTCTTCAGCGAAGCGGGCGTGCCGGGCAGCGATGCCCTGGTGGCAGTGTCGGTGTAGTTCAGGACCTGGGGGAACGTGGTGGAGACGTCAACGCTGAGCTGACCGGACTGCAGGGTGGTGCTGCCCTCAGTTTCCGTCACCGCTGACGCAGGCGTCGGGTGCAGGGCCAAGAGTCCCAGCGTGGATGAGGCGATGACGCAGGCCAGACTGAGCGCCGTTAGTCGTCTGATGGAGGAAGGCTCGGGCATGGTGCTCCTTCATGATCATTTTGTGCTCGAAACAATCAACTTCTATCTAGCGCTCCTAAGACTGCTTCATTGCACAGAAGTTAACAAGACTTAACGCTGAATTGACTAAAGCGAACAAGGGGGAACAGGCATGAGCGATTGAGCGACGCGTCGGTCCCCGGGGTGTCAATGGCTGTATCCACTCCAGTAGATGATCCTTGTGAGATTGAAAATGATCGTTTAGTGTTTTCTTAGATCAAGAAACGTCATTAGTTGAGTGGGAGCAGAACACGCTATGAGCCACAACATCCTGGGTGCCTTCATGGAAGAAGAACTCACATCGCAGCCTGAGGTCTGGCAGCGCGCCATCGAACAAGCAGCTGCGGAAAACCTGCTCCCCGCCGACGGCCAACGCATCGCCGTGATCGGCTGCGGCACGTCCTGGTTCATGGCACAGAGCTACGCCGCAGCACGTGAATCAGCGGGCAAGGGCGTGACCGATGCCTTCGCCGCCTCCGAGGCGTTCCTGAACAACAACAGCCCGGAACGGCAGTATGACGCCGTTGTGGCCATCACGCGCTCCGGCACCACCACCGAGGTGCTGGAGATTCTGGGTGCACTGAAGGGGCTCGTCCCGACGGTAGCGATCATCGGTGATACGTCGTCGCCCATCGTGGAACTGGCGGACGCCGTGATCGGCCTGCCCTACGCCGATGAGCGCTCCGTGGTGCAGACGCGGTTCGCAACCTCTGCCCTGGTGTACCTGCTGGCCAGCCTGGGCGTCGACCTTACGACGGCCATTGCCGACGCCCGCGGTGCCGTAACAGAACCCGTGGCGCAGGAACTGCTGGACGCCGAGCAGTTCACCTTCCTGGGCACCGGATGGACGATCGGCCTCGCCCACGAGGCAGGCCTCAAAATGCGCGAAGCCGTCCAGGGCTGGACCGAGTCCTACCCGGCCATGGAGTACCGCCACGGACCCATCTCCATCGCCGCTCCCGGCCGGGTGACCTGGTTGTTCGGCCAGCAGCCCGAGGGCCTGGACAATGACATGGCCGTCACGGGCGCCCTGTACCTCCACACCGAAAAGCACCCGCTGGCGGAACTGGCCCGGGTCCACAAAGTCACGCTGGAACGTGCACGCGCACGCGGCCTCAATCCGGACCTGCCCCGCAACCTGACCCGCTCCGTCATCCTCGACGCAACAGCCTAGGCCCCGCCATGGTTCTCGGAGCCGCCCAGTCGGCAGTCCTGGCCTTCGACGTCGGAGGCACGGACGTCAAGGCAGGACTCGTGGATACCCAGGGAACGGTCCTCGGACTGCGGCGCGTCCCCACCCCCGTGGACCCTACCCACCCCGGGGAGGCGGTCCTCGACCGCCTCGCAGTCCTCGCGGACGAACTCGCCGCGGAGTTTCCCGGCATCCCGCCCAAGGCGGCCGGCGTGATCGTGCCCGGCATCGTCGACCCCGTGGAGGGCATCGGCGTTTATTCGGCCAACCTGGGATGGCGCGACTTTCCCTTCACCGCCGAGGCCAGCAAGCGGCTGGGGATTCCCGTGGCCTTCGACCACGATGTCCGCTCGGCAGCTGCGGTGGAGCACCGCTTCGGCGGCTCCAGGGACTTCAAAGACGTGGTGGTCATGGTGGTGGGCACTGGTATCGCTGCCGCCGTGTTCTCCGGCGGGAGCCCGGTCACCGCTGGCGGGTTCGCCGGCGAACTGGGCCATGCCCAGGTTCCCAACCCCGACGCCGGTCCAGGCCTTCCCGGGGCCACCATCCTTGAGGCGGTCGGCTCAGCGGGTGCCATTGCCAAACGGTATGCCGCCGGATCCGGTGCGCCAGTCACCGGTGCCCGCGACGTCCTCCTCCGGGCGAAGGCAGGAGACCAGCTCGCTGCCCGGGTCTGGTCCGATGCCCTGGATGCCCTCGCCTTTACCATCTGCCAGTGCGTCAACATCATGGGCACCGAGGCCGTGGTGATCGGCGGCGGCCTCGCCGAAGCGGGCGAAGAACTGCTCCAACCCCTGAGGGCGCGCGTGGACCGGACCCTGGACTTCCAGCGCCGGCCCCAACTGATCCGTGCCCAACTTGGACAGGACGCCGGGTTGCTCGGAGCCGCCCTGAACGCGAGGGCACTGCTGGGGACCACCCCATGAACCGCATCGTCACCGTCACTGCCAACCCGGCGATCGACATGACCTACACGGTGCACGGCATCACCGAGGGTGCCAGCCACCGGGTTCCAACACCCCTGAGCCGCGCCGGAGGCAAGGGACTCAATGTCGCCAGGGTGGCACACCAGGTAGGGCATCCCGTCCTCGCCGTTGCCCCAACAGGAGGTGCCGCCGGACAAACCCTCGCCGCCGAGCTGTGGACCAGCGGCGTGCCGCACAGCCTCGTGAACGTCGCCGCCGAAACACGGCGGAGTATCGCCTTGGTGGACACCGTTGCAGGGGAGACCTCCATCTTCAACGAAGAAGGCCAGGCCCTCCTGCCGGACGACTGGCGCTCGCTGCGTGCCGCCGTCGTGACAGCCGTCCAGGGCGGTGACGGCCACGGAGCTGCCGCCGTCCTGGTAGGTTCCGGCAGCCTGCCGCCGGATGCTCCCGCCGACTTTTACCCCTTCCTGGTGGAGCTGGCCCACGACGCCGGGATACCAGCCATCATCGACACCTCCGGTCCGGCGATTATCGCCGCAGCCCGGGCAGGTGCCGATGTCCTCAAACCCAACCACCATGAACTCGCCGAAGCGACGGGGAAGCAGAGCCTGGAGGAGGCCGCCCTCTGGCTGATTTCGTTGGGCGCCAGGACGGTACTCGTCAGCGCCGGGGCTGACGGCATGCTCGCCTTCGACCACGCTGCCCCCGGCGGCTACTGGAGTGCGCGGCTGCCGGCTCCATTGAGCGGGAACCCCACAGGAGCGGGCGACGCCGGTGTGGCGGCTGCCGCCGTCGCGCTCGCCGAAGGCGTGACGGAACCACGCCTGTTACTCCAACGCGCCACGGCCTGGTCGGCGGCCGCCGTGCTGATGCCAGCGGCGGGCGAGATATCGCCGCAGTACAAGGAACTTGAAGATCAACTGATCGTGACATGGAAGGAGACCCTGTGACGCTGGTCAATACCAGGGAACTGATGGACAGGGCCGCGGCGGAGGGCACCGGACAAGGCGCGTTCAACGTCCTCCATGTCGAAACGGCAGAAGGGCTGGTAGCTGGTGCCGAAGCGGCAGGGGTGCCCCTGATCCTGCAGATTTCGGAGAACTGCGCCAAGTACCACGGTGGCCTCGAACCCCTTGCTGCCGCAACCCTGGCCATTGCCCGGGACGCAGCGGTGCCGGTGGCCGTGCACCTGGACCATGCCGAGTCCGAAGACCTCGCTCTGGCCGCCGTGGACCTCGGATTCGGGTCCGTAATGTTCGACGGCGCCCATTTGCCCTACGACTGGAACGTGGAGGTCACACGGCGAGTGGCCCGCTACGCCCATGACCGTGGAGTCTATGTGGAAGCCGAACTCGGCAAGGTCGGTGGCAAGGACGGCGCCCACGCGCCCGGTGTCCGCACCGACCCGGGTGAGGCACGGGCGTTCGTTGAAGCCACGGGCGTTGATGCGCTCGCCGTGGCCGTGGGCTCCTCGCATGCCATGACGGAGCGGAGCGCCACGCTGGACCTGGACCTGATCGCCAGCCTCAAGGCCGCCGTCGGCAAACCGCTGGTCCTCCATGGATCCTCCGGCGTCACAGACGGTATGCTCGTAGCCGCTATCGGGGCCGGTATGACTAAGATCAACGTATCCACACATTTCAATGGGTTCTTCACCCGTGCCGTCCGCGAGTACCTCGACGCCCATCCGGCAGCAGTGGATTCGCGGAAGTACATCACGGCCGGCCGGGACGCCCTGGTGATGGAATCTGCACGTATGCTGACGCTGTTCGCCAAAGCGAAATAGACACATCCGCGAAAGGCTTGTCATGACCCGCACCGATCGGCTGACCGCTATCCTTGACCTCCTCGCCGAATCCGGCCATGTGGAAGTCGAGGACATCGTGACGCGGCTCGGCGTATCGCCTGCCACGGCCCGCAGGGACTTGGACAGCCTCGCCAAACAGCGCCTCCTGAGCCGTACCCGTGGCGGTGCCACCACCGGCTCCGTGGCGTACGACCTTCCCGGCCGGTACAACCGCGACGACCACGCCGAGGCCAAGCAGGACATCGCCCAGGCGGCATCGGCACTCATCAGTCCCGGATCCGTGATCGGCCTGACCGGCGGAACCACCAACACGGCCCTGGCCCAGTTGCTCTCCACACGCGAAGACCTGAACGCCCCGTCCAACCGGCCCACGCTGACAGTAGTAACGAACGCCATCAACATTGCCTCGCAACTGGCCGTGCGGCCCAACATCAAGATCATGGTCACGGGCGGCATCCTGAACACCCGCTCCTATGAGCTCGTGGGACCCTACACGGACGTCATCATGCAGAAAGTCGCCCTGGACATCGCGTTCGTCGGCGTCAACGGCGTGGATCCGGATCTTGGCCCCACCATCACGGACGAGGGCGAAGCCATGGTGAACACCGTCATGGCACGCCGCGCCACCGAATCCTACGTGGTGGCCGATTCATCCAAGGTCGGCCGGCGTTCCTTCGCGGCCATGGCCGGTTACGATTTCCGCCACCTCATCACGGACTCCGGCATCAGCGCAGCGGACAAGGCGGCGTTCGAGGCAAAGGGCACGGAGGTCATCGTCGCGCCTCCCGCCTGACCTGCCTCCGGGTTCCTTCGGGAAAGTCGCAGGAACTGCAGGCAAGATAGGTACATGCTTCTTGCTTCCCGTCGCCGCCTGCGGGCAGAGGTCCTGATTGTCCTGGGCCTCTCGCTTGGCCAGTCCGCCGTGTATTCGGTGGTCCAGCTCCTGGATAAACTGACCCGCGCTCCGCTGTCGGAAGCGACGTCCACGCTTAACAGGTCCCAAAGTACCCGGGAGTACTTCGACCTCACGTACCAGCTGCTGGACATCATGTTCGCCCTGGTGCCCGTGGTCCTGGTGTTCTACTTCCTGTCCCTTCACGCCCCCGCCGGTTCGGCGTTCGCGCGCCTGGGCTTCAACTTCTCCCGGCCCGGAAAGGACACGCTGCAGGGGCTGGGCCTCGCTGCGGCGATCGGCATACCGTCGCTGGGGCTCTATGCGGCCGGCCGCGCCCTGGGCATCACCACGGCCATCATCCCCAGCGGGTTGGACGCCTACTGGTGGACTGTGCCGGTCCTGGTCCTTTCCGCCCTGCGTCACGCGATCGTCGAGGAAGTGATCGTGGTGGGGTACCTGATGGACCGCTTCGGAAAGTTCGGCTGGAGCGTGCCCCTGGCGATCATCTCCAGTGCGTTGCTGCGGGGGAGCTATCACCTGTACCAGGGCTTTGGGCCGTTCATCGGCAACGTGGTCATGGGCCTGGTGTTCGCCTGGCTGTACACGAAGACCAAGCGCGTCATGCCTTTGGTCATCGCCCACGCCCTGCTGGACATTGTGGCCTTTGTGGGATTCAGCCTCTTCGGCAAGGCCGTGGGACTCGGATAACGCGACGGCCTGGGCCGCGTTCGGAGCTTAAAGCAGCTTAAAGGAGCTTAAAGGTATTCGGCCGCCATCGGTGGGTGACGTCGTTGGCACCCGCTGATGGCGGCCGAAGTTTCTGGCAGAACGCGTCAGATGGTGACGGCTCCCGATGACGTTTCGAAGGTCACCGACATGATGCCCGGGGTTCCGTGCGGAGCCATCCACTGGACTGCCACGTCTTCCAGGGGCTTCTCCACGGGCTCGCCCAGCCACTCGGTGACGCGTTGAGCCGACCCGGCGATGGTCAGGCTGGACATCTTGACGTCGCTCTCGTAGACCTTGGAGGGATGCAGGGAGGGGTCACCTTCCCACTTCAGCAGGTACGGCACCTGGGGATCGGCGATCAGGCCGAGGATGCCGATCTGCTGCCACACGAGTTCGCGGCCGTCGGGAAACTTGCGGTTGCCCGGAACGGCGGAGCGGCCGAGGCGGTCTTCAAAGGGGGCGAGGTCGTCAACGGCGACGCACCAGCCCATCCAGCCACCGCCGGCAGCCGAACGTGCCCGTACTGCCTGGCCGAAGGGTGCCTTGTCGGAGGCAGGGTGGTCCAGGACCTCCACGACTTCCAGGTATTTGTTGTCCGCCAGGGGAATGATCATGTTCCGGGTGCCGAAGCGCGGGTGCACTCCGCCCCGCACTGCGTCCACTCCCAGAGCCGCGGAAATTCGTTCGGTGGTGGCCAAAAGGCCATCTTTTTCACAAGCGTAAGAGACGTGATCCATGCGCATGGCTTCATCTTGGCACTTTGTGATCGGGGTCTCAGCTAAGTCAAGCCTAACCAAGGTGGGATGTTGCCGCCCGGGTAGCGGAACCGTCCCGGCTGGACCCGGAACAGACGCGCGGGGACCGAAAAATACTGTCTTCGTCATAAAGCTGTCCAAGTCGCGGGCGGGTTCCTAGACTGGCCGCAACCCACCCGGTACCACCAACTGAAAACCCATGCGCTACGAAGAGGAGAACGCAATGTCACAGGGATGGTCCTTTGAAACCCGCCAGATCCATGCAGGCCAGGAACCTGACGCTGCAACAGGGGCGCGTTCGCTTCCGATCTACCAGACCACCTCGTTCGTGTTCCCCAGTGCCGAGAGTGCGGCCAACCGGTTTGCCCTGGCTGAGCTTGCGCCCATCTACACCCGGATCGGCAACCCCACCCAGGATGCCGTGGAGCAGCGCGTTGCCAGCCTGGAAGGTGGGCTCGGCGCCCTCCTGCTGAGTTCGGGCCAGGCGGCGGAAACGTTCGCCATCCTGAACATCGCCGAAGCCGGCGACCATGTGGTGGCCAGCCCCAGCCTGTACGGGGGCACGTATAACCTCCTGGCGCACACGCTGAAGAAGTTCGGGATTGCCGTGACCTTCGTTGAGGATCCGGACAACCTGGATCAGTGGCGCAATGCCGTCCAGCCCAACACCAAGCTCTTCTTTGGCGAGGTGGTGTCCAACCCGCGCCAGGATGTCCTGGACATCGAGGGGATAGCGCAGGTGGCACACGATGCCGGCGTGCCGCTGATCGTGGACAACACGCTGTCCACTCCCTACCTGATCCGTCCCATCGAGTGGGGTGCGGACATCGTGGTGCACTCAGCCACCAAGTACCTGGGTGGTCACGGTGCGGCGATCGCCGGCGTGATCGTGGACTCGGGCAACTTCGACTTCGGCAAGGACCCGGACCGCTTCCCCAACTTCAACACGCCGGATCCCAGCTACAACGGCCTCGTCTATGCCCGTGACCTCGGGAAGGATGGAGCACTGGGCGCCAACCTTTCCTACATCCTCAAAGCGCGGGTCCAGCTGCTCCGCGATCTCGGCTCCGCAGTGTCTCCGTTCAATGCTTTCCTGATTGCGCAGGGCCTGGAAACCCTGAGCCTCCGGGTGGAACGGCACGTCGCCAACGCCACGGCAGTGGCGCAATGGCTGGAAGCGCACGACGACGTCGAATCCGTCGCCTACGCCGGGCTGCCGTCCAGCACCTGGTTCGAACGCGGCCGGAAGTACGGTCCACGCGGTACCGGTGCCGTGGTGGCCTTCACCATCAAGGGCGGAGTCGAGGCAGGCAAGCGCTTTGTGGATGCCCTGGAACTGCACTCTCACGTTGCGAACATCGGCGATGTCCGGTCCCTGGTCATCCACCCGGCGTCGACTACCCACAGCCAACTGACCGTGGAACAGCAGGTGGCAGCAGGCGTGAACCCGGGTCTCGTCCGCCTGGCTGTGGGCATCGAGCACGTCGACGACATCATCGCCGACCTCGAAGCCGGCTTCCGCGCCGCCAAGGGCGCGTAGGCTCTGCAGGACCCTGGCGTGGGCCCCGGCCGGTCGAATGTTCGCCGGACGGGGCCCGGGCGGGGTCTTTGGCGAACCAAGCAGTGAAAAACCGTCACACTGCTGTCACATTCTTCGCCAGAACCGCCATGTTCTTCCTAGACTCTACGTATTAGGTCATGAGTGCCAGCGCATAGCCCCGGCTTGCTGGCCGGCAACCCTCCTCCGCGGTGGGGTGCCCCGGGTGAGGACCTGGCCTGTCGCAGAAATGGCGATGGGCAAGCGCGACGATAGGTGTCAAAGGAATGACCATTACTGCTGCAGCACTCCCAAAATCGGGCGAAGAAGACGGCATCGTCAAATACGCGGGCATCGGTTCCCTGGAACTTGAAGCGGGCGGCTTCCTTCCTGATGTCGTCCTGGCCTACGAGACGTGGGGACGGCTGAATGCCGATGCATCGAACGCTGTCCTGATCCAGCATGCGCTGACGGGAAGCACGCACGTAGCCAAGGGTGCCACCGACGAGGACGGTTGGTGGGAACAGTTGGTGGGTCCCGGCGCCACGATCGACACCGACCGGTTCTTCGTGGTCTCCATCAACATTGTGGGCGGATGCTATGGAAGCACCGGACCGTCCTCGACGGCCCCGGACGGACGTCCTTGGGGGTCCCGCTTCCCCTTGGTCACCCTGCGGGACAGCACCGAAGCCGAAGCCCGTCTTGCCGACACGCTGGGGATCCGCCAGTGGCATGCGGTGCTTGGCGGCTCCATGGGTGGTGCCCGGGCCCTTGAATGGGCCGTGACTTTTCCTGACCGCGTCAAACGATGCGCAGTCATCTCAGTCGGTGCCTACAGCACCGCCGAGCAAATCGCCTTTGCCCAGTCGCAGACCTTGGCCATCCGCCAGGACCCCCACTTCAACAACGGCGACTACTACGACGGACCGGCTCCGGAGGCGGGCCTTGCACTGGCGAGGCGCATCGCGCACATCACCTACCGGTCAGCGCTGGAACTTGATGTCCGCTTCGGCAGGGAAGCCCAGCACCAGGAGACGCCCCTGGCCGCCGCTGTGTTGGGCGAACGCGGCCGCTACCAGGTGGAGAGCTACCTGGACCACCAAGGCACCAAGCTGGTCCGCCGCTTTGACGCCAACAGCTACATCGCCATCACTGAAGCGCTGATGTCCCACGATGTTTCCCGTGGTCGCGGCAGCCTCCAGGAAGCCCTCGGACGGGCCACCGCCGAGTTCTTTGTCGCGGCAGTGGACACGGACAGGCTCTACTTTCCGGAGCAGTCCCGGCAACTGGCCGCGCACCTGCCCGGGCAGGTCCCTGTTCATGTCATTGAAGCGCCGATCGGGCACGACGGCTTCCTCACGGAAATCGGCCAGCTTTCCACCCAGCTCCGCGAGGCGTTCTTCGCGTAGCGGTGCGGTGGCCGTTGGAACTACGGGTGGCCGTTACACCAGCGACGTCTGCATGCGCAGGAACTGACCGTAGCGTTGGGCCTGGGCGTCCAGCGCTGCTTGTTCCTCCGGCCCGGGTTCACGGTTCATGCGCACTTCCAGCCCGCATACTCCGCCCGACAGCCTGTGTCGCCACCAACCGGCCAGCCGGCCGTCCAGCAACACCGCATGCATGGGACCCTTGTCCTCCGGAAAAAAAGGTGCTGTTCCGCCCAGGTAGTGCCGGGTTTGGGAGTAGCCCATGATGTATTCGTCATAGCACTGGACAAGGTCGATCCTGGGCTCCGCCTGCCGCGTCCGGGGGAGTGCCTGCCCGGGACGGGCCGGCTGCCCGGACCGGGCCAGGGACTCCACTTCCTCAGCAGCCACATGGCATTCCACGCCGTCCACGTCCACCGTGGTGAGTTCCGCGGACAGGGAACGGGCAGCATCCAGGCCGCGGCGGATGTCCTGCATGGTCAGTCCGGACCACACAGAACAGTCCTTCACGGTCGCAGGGCCCCGGCTGCCGAAGTAGCGTAGAACCAGCCGTGCCAGTGCGTGGTCGCGCTCGTCACCCCGGAAGCCCGGCCTTTCCTGAAGACCGGAGGCGTTGGGAACCCGCTCTTCGAAGAGTGCATAGGTCTGCTTGAGGGCGCCGCCGGTTGAACGCACCGGCGCGCCGCTGACCAGGATTCCGCTGGTTTCTGCGTGCATCAGGTGGTAAATGAAGCCCAGGTCCTTTCCCGGCAGCCCGGCGCGCTCCAGCACCTGTCCCAGCTCTTCGCGCGTCTTGTGGTTGCCGCCGGCCACCGCTTCGGCCAGGATCCGTCCGCTGCGGGCGGCGGTTTCCGTATCCACGCCGGTTTGCCGGTACATTCCCTTGTTGCCCTGATGAAGGCGTTCGGCGGACAACGCCATCAACCAGCCAAGATCGTCCCGGTGGACGAAATGCCAGGTGGGCCGCAGAATGTGGGTCCGGAGGATCGTCCCGTCTGCCACGGCCTGCTCGACGTCGTCGGCTGTGGCCCCGGGAGTGCGCTGGGCAATGGACCAGCGCGCGTAGGCGAACTCCTGCGACTGCACCGCAAGGAGGTGTCGCAGGACGCCGGCTACGTCTGCGCCATAGGGCGGCCGAAGCCGTTGCCGCCGCAAGCGGACGTCGACGACGGCAGTTGCCTGTCCTGTCACACCGTGCACGACCGGTCCCTGCCTAGCCGCGCGGCACCATGGTGCTGCCGGGTCCGAACACGGGTCCCGGCGTCGGGCGCTTGGGTGAGATCCCGTCCCCTGAAGACTGGTGGCGCAACCGGCGGATCACCCACGGCACAAAGTACTCCCGGGCCCACACCAGATCCGAGGAACGCGCCTCGCGCCACGTCCGCGGGGGGAGTGGCTTGGGGCTCAACGGCTCCAGGGTATGCGGAACGTTCAGTGCTTCGAGGACCATCATGGCGATGGTGTGATGCCCCAGGGGCGAGAAGTGGAGGCGGTCTTCGTCCCACATCTGGACATCTGCCAGCTGCCTGAGCGACCACATGTCAGCGATGATGGCGTCGTGCCGCGCGGCCACGGTGCGGAGGTTTTCGTTGTAGATGGCCACCTTGCCGCGGATGCGGCCCAGTACGGACGACGCGGTGTCGGGCCCGTTGAACAGCACCACGGTGGCGCCCCCGGAGCCCAACTGCCCGACGGCGGCATCCAGCTTCTCTGCCAAAAGGTCGGGATCGCCCCCGGGCCGGATGAGGTCGTTGCCACCGGCGGAAATGGAGACGAGGTCGGGCTGCAGCTCCAGGCAGGGTCCCACTTGCTCGTCGATGATCTGCTGGAGAAGCCTGCCCCGGATGGCGAGGTTGGCGTAGGCGAAGTCTTCGTGGCCGCGGCCCAGCTCTTCGGCTACGCGGTCAGCCCATCCCCTGAAACCACCGGGGTTCTGCGGCTCGGGGTCGCCGATGCCTTCGGTGAACGAGTCTCCCAGCGCTACGTATCGGCTCCAGGGATGCTTTTGGGCCGGGTCGTCCGGCCGGACCAATGAATTCACGTCACTCACGCTTCTCATCCTGCCTCTAACCTGCCAACCTACGCGACCGTAGGTTGTTACCAGCGGGTAACTGCAAGAATAGACCCATGACTGAAGCCGTTGCATTCCCCGCGCCCGTTGTTCTCTGGTCCCACGACGAGTCAGAACGGGAAGGCAAACCGCTGCTGGTCCTGCTGCACGGTTACGGTTCCAATGAGGAGGACCTCTTCAGCTTGGCCGGGCTGCTGCCTGAGGGATTCGTGGTGGCAGCGCTGCGGGCCCCCGTGCCCACCGGGCCCGGGTACACGTGGTTTCCGCTGACTGCATCGATCGAGTACTCACTGGATGCAGTCAAGCTGGCCGCCGGATACGCGCTCGAGTGGCTCGATACCGTCAAAGCGCACCATTCCTCGGTGACACTGCTCGGCTTCTCCATGGGCATGGCCATGGCCACCACCATGCTCCGCTACCGTCCCGCGGACTTTGCCGCCGTTGTCGGGCTTTCAGGTTTCGTGGTGGACGCCGCCGACGACCCTGACTTCCGCGACGACCAACTTGATGGCAGCGTGCCGATGTTCTGGGGCCGGGACCAGCAGGACCCGGTCATCACCCAGGACAAGATCGAATACACCATGGGCTGGGTGCGCAAGCATGTGGACCTCACCAAGGTCCTGTACACGGGGATGTGGCACGGCATCAACCAGCAGGAGATCGGCCACGTGGGGGAGTTCCTCACCCACAAGGTGCTGGGCTAGGGGGATCCCGGGCTAGGAGTTGCCGGTAATCCGGACGGTCTGTCCATTGACGCTCACGGTGTCGCCGGCGTGGAGCTGGCGGCCGCGGCGTTCCTCGATGTCGTCGTTGACCTTGACCAGGCCGTTCTTGATGAGCTCCGTAGCCTCAACCCCGTCTTCCACCAGGTTGGCGAGCTTCAAAAGCTGGCCCAGGCGGATCATGTCGTCGCGGATGGGGATTTCTTCGATTTCGGGGTTGCTCATACAGCAATGATGCCTGAAGTAGTGTGGTGACAGTGCCGCAGCCTTCCCGTCGTTCCAGCTTTCCGCTTGTCCTTGGCCTGCCTTTGGCCGTCCTGACGGGGCTGGTGCTCCCGGTGCAGGGACGCATCAACGGGGCACTGGCCACCAACCTTCATGACGGCATTACCGCCTCGGTGGTGAGTTTCACCACAGGCCTGGTGGTGATCGCTGCGATATCGCTCGCCACGCCCAAGGGCAGGGCCGGGCTGCAGCGCATTGTCCCGGCGGTCCGCAACCGAAGTTTCCCGCCCTTCTATGTCATGGCCGGCGCCGTGGGGGCGTTCTTCGTCTTTGCCCAGTCCTACACCGTGGGACTGTTGGGTGTGGCGGTGTTCACTGTCGCCACCGTGACAGGACAGACCTTGAGCGGACTGCTGGTGGACCGGTTGGGGATAGCTCCAGGCGGCAAGAGGTCCGTTACCGGCATGCGGGTGGCTGGCAGCATCCTCACCGTAGCTGCCGTCGCCTGGGCCGTGTCGCCGCGCCTGGGCGGCGTGTCCGACGTCGGAACCTTGCTTGTGCCGGTCATCCTGCCTTTGGCAGCGGGTTTCCTGATGAGCTTCCAACAGGCAATGAACGGAACGGCGACCGTGCACTATGGCACGCCCATTGCGGCCACCTTGGTCAACTTCCTCGCTGGTTCGGTGGTGTTGTGGATCGCCTGGCTCATCAAGGCCGCGGTCTCAGGTCCCGGGAATCCCTTGCCGGGCGAGCTGTGGTACTACCTGGGCGGGCCGCTGGGCTGTGTGGCGATCGGCCTGGCGGCCCTGCTGGTCCGCAGCCTGGGTGTCCTGGTCACCGGCCTGGGCATGATTGCCGGCCAGCTGGTGGGCTCCCTGGCGCTCGACGTCGTGATCCCCACCTCCGGAACGGTGGTCGCCTTGCCCACGGTGCTCGGTACGCTGCTGACCCTTGCGGCGATCGTTGTGGCCACTCTTCCATGGCCGAAAGGATCCTTCGCCGGAAGGCCGGCCGCCAAAGGCCGGTAGGCTAGGACACGCAGCTTCCTGCACAGTTCAAACCACCGCGGACCGCACCCAGCGGCCCTGTAGAAATATGGAGTACCCATGGCAGCAAAATCCGTCCTCGACCAGGTCATTTCCCTTTCCAAGCGGAGGGGATTCGTGTTCCAGGCCGGTGAAATCTATGGTGGCTCCCGCTCTGCCTGGGATTACGGTCCCCTCGGTGCTGAACTGAAGGAAAACATCAAGCGCCAGTGGTGGCAGTCCATGGTCCGTGGCCGCGAGGACGTCGTTGGCCTGGACTCCTCCGTGATCCTGCCCCGCCAGGTGTGGGAAGCCTCCGGCCACGTGGAGGTCTTCTCCGACCCCCTGGTGGAGTGCCTCTCCTGCCACAAGCGCTACCGTGCAGACCACCTCGAGGAAGAGTACGAGGAAAAGAAGGGCCGTCCAGCGGAGAACGGCCTGGCCGACATCGCCTGCGCCAACTGCGGTACCCGCGGCCAGTGGACTGAACCCCAGGAGTTCTCCGGCCTCCTGAAGACTTTCCTCGGCCCGGTCGCCAGCGAAGAAGGCCTGCACTACCTGCGCCCCGAGACCGCGCAGGGCATTTTCGTGAACTTCAACAACGTGCTCACCACGTCCCGCAAGAAGCCGCCGTTCGGCATCGGCCAGATCGGCAAGTCCTTCCGCAACGAGATCACCCCCGGCAACTTCATCTTCCGTACCCGTGAATTCGAACAGATGGAGATGGAGTTCTTCGTCGAGCCCGGCACGGACGAAGAGTGGCACAAGTACTGGATGACCGAACGCATGGCCTGGTACACCGGCCTGGGCATCCGTGAAGAGAACCTCCGCTTCTTCGAGCACCCGCTGGAGAAGCTGAGCCACTACTCCAAGGGCACCACGGACATCGAGTACCGCTTCGGCTTCCAGGGCTCCGAATGGGGCGAGCTTGAAGGCATCGCCAACCGCACGGACTTCGACCTCTCCACGCACGCCAAGGCCTCCGGCACGGACCTGAGCTACTTCAACCAGGCCACCAACGAGCGCTACACCCCTTACGTGATCGAGCCCGCTGCGGGCTTGACCCGCTCCTTTATGGCCTTCCTGATCGACTCCTACACCGAGGACGAGGCACCCAATGCAAAGGGCGGCGTCGATGTCCGCACGGTCCTCAAGCTTGACCCGCGCCTGGCCCCGGTCAAGGCAGCTGTCCTGCCCCTGAGCCGCAACGAGGACCTGTCCCCGAAGGCCAAGGCCCTCGGCGCGCAGCTGCGGAAGAACTGGAACATCGACTTCGACGACGCCGGCGCGATCGGCCGCCGCTACCGTCGCCAGGACGAGATCGGCACACCGTTCTGCATCACCGTGGACTTCGACACCCTCGAGGACCAGGCCGTCACCATCCGTGAGCGCGACACCATGAGCCAGGAACGTGTTTCCCTGGACAAGGTAGAGGCCTACCTGGCTGCCCGCCTGATCGGTGCCTAGCAGTGGCCCTCGAATACCGTGAGTGGAAGGAGGGCGACGATCTCGCCCTCCTGGAAATCTGGGGCGACCCGGAGACCCTGCCCGCGGAGCAGTTCCGCGCCGCATTGGCACCCTCCGGCAACCAGCCGTGGCGCCGGTGCATCGTGGCCGAGGACGTCGTGGACGGAGTCCGCATCCCGGTGGCCGCCGGCGTGGTCCATGAGGCATCGCTGCATCCGGAGCGCCTGTGGGCCTACATCGAGGTTGCCAAGGACCACCGCCGCAGCGGCATCGGTGCCACGCTCCTGACCATGCTTCGCCGCGAAGCCGCCAACTCGCCGTCGGGCGTTTCAGCGCTCCGCAGCAAGGTGGAGCCGGGCACGCCCGGTGCCGCCTTCGCCGAGGCGGCCGGCCTGAGCCCTATCCAGCGCTCGCAGCTGGTGGTCGTGGATCCCGAGCCACTGAAGCTTCCAAGGTTCGGCGATGGCTCCGAAGAGGCCGCTTCCGAGCGGGTGGAGGACCTGGCTACCGGCTCGGTGGAGCTCAGCGACGTCGTGGGCCGGTACTACTCGGCCGTGCACCATTGGGACAGCCCCGGCGAGCTCAGCATTGCCACCGTCCAACGGTTGTTCCTGCACGACCTCACCGGTGCCCACGGTGCGATCGTCCTGCGGGCGCTGAAGGCCAGCGCTTTCGGCCCTGGCGTGCCGGCGTCCCGGAAGGGCAGGATCCAGGCTTTCGCCATCAGTTATGCCCAAGGGAACTCCGAGGAGCCCTCGGATGTCTTCCTGGGTCATGATCCGGACCTCGCTCCCGGCGAGGCGGAATCGGCAGTGCGGGACCTGCTGGCGCTCATTGCCTACCAGCATCCCGTGCTGTTGGAAGTCGATGAGTCCATGGCGGCGCTGCGCTCCGTCCTGGCTCCGCTGCTGGAGTCCGGCAAGGCACACGTCCGCAGTGCTGACACGCTGATCGTGAGCGACTGACCCGCGTAGGGTTGAAAGCATGAGGTTTTGCTGCTGATGGGCCATGGTCACTCACACGGACAGCCGGAAGGCTCCGCGCCAACACCACAGTTGCTGGCTTCAAGGAAACGCGCCAACTGGCTGTTGGCGGCCGTCCTTGTCCCGCTGGGCGTGCTGACGCTCGTTGCCATGATCCTGATGTGGCCCTCGGGCAGCCGGGAGGGTATCTCGTTCGCGAGTCCCTACCAGGCTGCCCCGGGGGTGACCTTTGATACGGGCCGCATCCAAAGCGTAGTGCAGGAAAGCTGCATGCAGACGGGCCAGTCGCTTCCTGGACAGACCGACCCAAACCAGGGTGGCCAGCAGGCCGGGTCGGAATGTACGTTCGCGTTCACCGAGCCTGACAAAGGTGGCGATCCCGTCAAGGTCGTCATCAATCCGGATGTCGCCAAATCCCATGGCGTGGACGTGGGCGATTCCATACGGTACCTGAATCTCTCCGGGGTCCAGGGCGCCTCCCAGGGCAGCGGTGCGCCGGCCTACGTGTTTGTTGACTTCGTGCGCAGCGTCCCCATTGCACTGCTTGCCGTGCTCTATGCCGCCGTGGTCATAGCGGTGGCCCGGTGGCGCGGCTTCCGTGCACTGCTTGGCCTGGTGGGAGCGTACGCCGTGCTGGTCAGCTTCATCCTTCCCGGCCTGGTGGAGGGCAAGCCGCCGCTGCTGCTGGCCTTGGTGGGGTCCACCGTGATCATGATCGGGGTGCTCTACTTCGCCCATGGATTCTCGGCGCGGACCTCCACCGCGTTGCTTGGCACGATCTTCGGGCTCGGCATTACGGCACTCCTGGCGGCATGGGCCACCGATGCAGCCAACCTGGCCGGTGTGGGCGACCACGATGCCGCAACGCTGGTGAACATGTCCGGCAACATCTCGATCTCCGGCATCATTTTGTGCGGCCTCATCATCTCCGGCCTGGGTGTCCTCAACGACGTCACCATCACGCAGTCGTCGGCCGTATGGGAACTCTATGAACTGGCGCCCAACACCAGCGCGCGGAAGCTGTTCTCCTCGGCCATGCGGATCGGGCGCGACCACATCGCCTCCACCGTCTACACCATTGCCTTCGCGTACGCCGGGGCGGCCCTGCCGATCCTCATCATTGTGATGCTCTACGACCGGCCCCTGGACGAGGCATTGACCAGCGCTGAATTGTCCGAGGAAGTCATCCGCACCCTGGTTGGTTCCATTGGACTGGTCCTGGCCATCCCGGTCACCACCCTGATCGCCGTTTTGGTGGTCAAGGCCACCGGCATCCGGAACGCCGGGGACAGCGCTTCGGGCATCAGTCCCGACGACGTGGACGATACCGGCGCACTTGCCGCAGCGGCCGCCGTCGTGGGTTCGGACCGCGGGGAAACGCACGACGCCGGGGCGTCACCACAGGATTCATCGCCACCGGCCCGTCCGGGGAGCCGGCGCGCCCAACGGGAAGCGGAGCGGCGCAACCACGGCCCCAGCGGGACCACCTGAGAAGTTGCCCCGGATATCGATTTGCCTCCATTTGCGACAATGGACAGGTGACTGTCGTAGCAACGCCCCCTTCTCCCAAGCTTGAGCTTCCGCCACTGCAGCTGGGCGGGATCACCGTGGACACCCCCGTGATCCTCGCTCCCATGGCGGGCATCACCAACTCCGCTTTCCGCAGGCTCTGCCGTGAATACGGCGGCGGCCTGTACGTGGCGGAGATGGTCACCTCGCGCGCCCTGGTGGAACGGACACCCGAATCACTGCGGATCATTTCGCATGACGACGACGAGAAAGTCCGGTCAGTGCAGCTGTACGGCGTCGACCCCAAGACGGTGGGGGCTGCCGTCCGCATGCTCGTGGAAGAGGACCGGGCCGACCACATCGACCTCAATTTCGGCTGCCCCGTACCCAAAGTCACCCGGCGTGGCGGTGGGTCGGCCCTGCCGTGGAAGATCGACCTCTTCACCTCAATTGTCCGGACGGCGGTCAAGGAAGCCTCCAAGGGCGGCATTCCGCTGACGATCAAGATGCGAAAGGGCATCGACGACGACCACCTGACCTACCTGGAGGCCGGCCGGATTGCCCGCGACGCAGGCGTAGCCGCTGTCGCACTCCACGGCCGGACGGCCGCCCAGTTCTACTCCGGCCAGGCGGACTGGTCCTCCATTGCCCGCCTGCGGGAGGCCCTGCCGGACATTCCGGTCCTCGGCAACGGCGACATCTGGTCTGCCGAGGACGCAGTCCGCATGGTGCGGGAGACCGGCGTCGACGGCGTTGTGGTGGGCCGCGGCTGCCAAGGCCGCCCGTGGCTCTTCGGTGACCTGCAGGCGGCGTTCGAAGGCAGCGACCAGCGTCACCGGCCGGGCCTCCGCGAGGTGGCAGAAGGCGTGTACCGCCATGCAGAGCTCATGGTGGAAACGTTCGGCAACGATGAGTACAAGGCGCTCCGCGAAATCCGCAAGCACATGGCCTGGTACTTCAAGGGATACGTCGTGGGTGGCGAACTGCGGGCCAAACTCGCTACCGTGCCCACGCTGGAGGTGCTGCGGGAACTCCTGGATCAGCTCGACCTTGACCTGCCCTATCCGGGCGTCGACTCCGAAGGTCCCCGGGGCCGGGCCGGGTCACCCAAGCGGCCGGCACTGCCGAAGGACTGGCTGGACAGCCGGCAGCTGAACGCCGAACAGAGCGCCGACATTGCGGCAGCGGAGCTGGACGTTTCGGGCGGCTAGCTGCACGCGTGCAAGACTGGCTCAGGAAGCACCACGCACGGCGCTTGAAGGAGGCAGAACCCATGGGAACAGAAGTGACGTTGGGCCGGAAGGATACCGGCAACGATTTTGTGCACGCGATTCCCGGCTACACGGAAGCAGATTCCGCACGGTGGGTTGAGGAGCCGCGCAAGAACACGTACCGGTCCGATTTCGAACGGGACAGGGCACGCGTCCTGCATTCCTCGGCCCTGCGCCGGCTCGGTGCCAAGACCCAGGTGGTCGCCCCCGATACTGACGACTTCGTCCGGACCCGGCTCACGCACAGCCTGGAAGTGGCACAGGTGGGCCGTGAGCTGGGGCGGTCCCTGGGCTGCGATCCTGACGTGGTTGATACCGCCTGCCTGAGCCACGACCTCGGCCACCCGCCCTTCGGCCACAACGGCGAGTCGGCCCTGAACGAGGTCGCCCATGCGATCGGAGGGTTTGAAGGCAATGCCCAAACCCTCCGCCTGCTGACCCGGCTGGAACCCAAAGTGCTGGCCGACGACGGCAGGCCGGCAGGACTCAACCTGACCCGCGCCAGCCTCGACGCTGCCTCCAAATACCCGTGGTCCGCCGTCGACGCCCCCGTCATCCACGGGCACCGCACCAGCAAGTTCGGCGCCTACGAGGACGACCTCCCGGTGTTTGAATGGTTGCGCGAAGGTGCGCCGGGCAGCCGTTCCTGCATCGAGGCACAGGTGATGGACCTGGCCGATGACATCTCCTACTCCGTGCATGACGTCGAGGATGCGATCGTGGCCGGACACTTCCAGTTGAAGTGGATGGAGAACCCGGACCACAGGGCCCGCGTGGTGGGGTACACCCGTCAGTGGTATCTCCCGCACAACGACCCCGCCGAGATCGATGCCGCACTGGCCCGCCTGGAGGCCACCCGGGTCTGGGTGCGGGAAGCGGACGGAAGCCGGAAGTCCATGGCTGCGTTGAAGGATATGACCAGCCAGTTGATCGGCCGTTTTTGCCAGAGCGCCATGGAGACCACCCGGGCGCATTTTGGACCGGCCAACCTGACCCGCTATGAAGCTGAACTCATGGTGCCGGAGGAAACGGTGACCGAAATCGCCGTGCTCAAGGGCCTGGCAACAACATTCGTGATCTCCACCGACCACCGCCAGCCCGTCTACGAAAGGCAGCGCGAAGTCCTGCACGCCCTGGTGGGTGTCCTGAACGCCACCGGTGACCGCCACCTGGAGCCGATGTTCGCTGCTGACTGGCGTGCCGCCGTCGACGATTCGGCACGCCTGCGGGTGGTGATCGACCAAGTGGCGTCACTCACGGACGGCTCCGCCCTGGCCATGTACGAGCGCCTGGTGGGCAGCCTGCCGTCGCTGTGGTGACCAGCCGGCTGCCGCGCCGGATTAGGATGGTCTGGTGGCTGGCCTGATCAAACGTGAAGATATCGACGAAGTACGCCAGCGCACGGACATCAAGGAAGTCGTGGACGGCTACGTCACGCTCAAGAGTGCGGGACTGGGCAGCTTCAAGGGCCTGTGCCCCTTCCATGACGAGAGGTCGCCTTCGTTTACCGTCCGCCCCCAGGTGGGCCGCTACCACTGCTTCGGCTGTGGCGAGGACGGGGATGCCATCTCCTTCATTCAGAAGATGGACCACAGCTCCTTCCATGAGGCCGTTGAAAAGCTTGCCGCCCGGATCGGCTACGAACTGCGGTACGAGGACGGCGGTACCGGGCCCAGCCGGGAGGAAGTCGGCAAGCGCCAACGCCTTTTGGACGCCCACAAGATCGCTGACGAATTTTTCAGGGCCCAGCTGCTGACTCCCGGTGCAGCCGAGGCGCGCAACTTCCTCGATGGCCGTGGCTTCGACCGGGCCGCCGCCGAGCACTTCGCCGTAGGCTACGCTCCGCAGGGCTGGGATTCGCTGCTGAAGCATCTGCGGGGGCAGGGCTTTACGGATGCCGAACTTAGGCTGACGGGGATGTTTTCTGAAGGCAACCGCGGCATCTACGATCGCTTCCGCGGCAGGCTCATCTGGCCCATCCGCGATATTGCCGGAGACACCATCGGCTTCGGCGCCCGCAAGCTCTTCGAAGACGACCAAGGGCCCAAATACCTGAATACGCCGGAGACGACGCTCTACAAGAAGTCCCAGGTCCTCTACGGGATCGACCTCGCCAAGCGGAACATCGCCAAGGACCGCCAGCTGGTGGTGGTTGAGGGGTACACCGACGTCATGGCCTGCCATTTGGCAGGAGTCACGACGGCGGTAGCCACCTGTGGCACGGCGTTCGGCACCGAGCACATCAAGATCGCCCGGCGGCTGCTTTCCGACGACGGCACCGGGGGAGAAGTGGTCTTCACCTTCGATGGCGACGCTGCCGGCCAGAAGGCTGCCCTGCGCGCTTTTGAGGAAGACCAGCGCTTTGTGGCGCAGACCTACGTGGCGGTGGAACCCACGGGGGCGGACCCCTGTGATCTGCGCCAACTCAAGGGCGACGCTGCGGTCCGCGAACTGATCCAGAGCCGGAAACCACTCTTCGAATTCGCCATCCGCGCCTCGCTCCGGAAACACAATCTTGACACCGTCGAGGGCAGGGTAGCCGCCTTGCGGGAGGCAGCACCGGTGGTGGCCCAGATCCGCGACTCCGCAATCCGGCCGGCCTACACGCGGGAACTGGCCGGCTGGTTGGGCATGCCGATCGAGGACGTCAGCCGGTACGTTGGCGCTGCCGCCAAACGGGCTGCTGCCGGCGGCGCACCTACCGGCTCTCCTGCCGGCGCCGTGGAACAAACGACGCCGCCGGCAGCGACGGGCGCAGCACCCTCTTTCCATCGACCGGACCCGCGGGACCCCGTGGCAGGGATGGAACGCCAGGCGTTGGAGGTTGTCCTGCAGGAGCCGGCGGTGCTGGGTGGGGGAGCATGGGAACGGTTCGAGGCGTCGCATTTCTCCACGCCTGCCTATGCCGCCGTGCACGCGGCGATCCGCGCCACCGGAATTGCCCAGGCGGCTGATCCGGTGTCCTGGGTTGAGCAGGTCCGGCAGGAGGTTCCGGAGCCGCTGCGTCCGTTGGTGTCCGAGCTCGCTGTGACGCCGCTGCCCGCCAGTACGCCCGAGGCCATGCAGAAGTACTGCCGGGACATCCTGGCCCGACTGTTTGAGCTGCAGATCACCCGCATCAAGGCGGACAAGATGGGCCAGCTGCAGAGACTGGATGCTGCTGCATTCCCGGAGGAGGTACAGCGGCTGCACCGCGAACTGATGGAGCTCGAAATCCAGCGCCGGGCACTGCGGCAGGACTCCTGAGCCTCGATTTCGTTTTCCGGCGGGAGCCTGTTAAGCTAATTACCGCTTCAATCCTCCGTAGCTCAATTGGCAGAGCATTCGACTGTTAATCGAAGGGTTACTGGTTCAAGTCCAGTCGGAGGAGCGCACAATTCCCCCGTTTCGGATCGCCGAAACGGGGGAATTTTTTATACCCCCTGGGGGTATCCGCACCGATTTCGTTTTCCGGCGGGAGCCTGTTAAGCTAATTACCGCTTCAATCCTCCGTAGCTCAATTGGCAGAGCATTCG